>CAYSPQ010000323.1:0-2961 GCA_964432965.1 uncultured Desulfohalobiaceae bacterium | reverse complement strand
CAAGCCCGATCCACGAGTTGCTTGCCCCGAGGGAACTCGTTCGCAGGGCGATAGCCGCTGCAGAGGCAGGAGCCAGCAGAGTCTCCTTGGTCAGCAGCGGACGCTTCCCCGGAAAACGGGAGCTGGGAAAAATCTGTGCAGCTGTGGCAGAGATCCGGAAAAGAACCAACCTGAGAGTTTGCGCCTCGCTGGGGAGCCTCTGTCCTGAAACCGCTTTAAGGCTACGCCGGGCAGGAGTGAGCACTTACCATCACAACCTGGAAACCGCGCCAAGCCATTACCCTCGAATCTGCAACACGCACCCCCAACAGGAGCGCGTGCGCATGGTGCAAGTCGCCCGAGCCTCCGGCCTGCGGGTCTGCAGCGGCGGCATCTTCGGTATGGGCGAAACCTGGCGGCAACGCGAAGAACTGGCCAGGACACTGCGTATTCTGTAGCCGGACTCCATACCTGTCAATTTCCTTCACCCCATCCCCGGTACTCCGATGGAGAACCACCCACCCCTGGAGCCACTGAATGCGCTACGCTGCGTGGCCCTGCTGCGCCTGATCAATCCGAACAGTGACCTCGTGATCTGCGGCGGTCGGGAAAAGGCCTTGAGGAGCCTGCAGTCCTGGCTGTTTGCCTCCGGTGCCAACGCGCTGATGGTCGGGGGCTATCTCACCACTAGCGGAAGAGCTGTCGAAGCTGATCTGGAGATGACCCGCGATTGCGGTTTTCGCCCTAGTTAACCCGCAGAGGTCAGAAAACGACATCTGAAAGTGTTCATGAATTTCTTCGACAGATTGGAAGAGGCTGCCAAGAAAGGGATGCAAATAGAGGTCAACTGGTTGTACCACGAGGATAATGAAACAGCACTGGAATGCGGAGAGGAATTCCAGGAGGACCTGAAAAATGTTTCCTTCAACCTGCTGCAGATCCAGGAATAGGGAGCATATCCGACCGCAACCGCTCAGGCCGCAAATCAGGTCCAATGAACAGGCCTGCCTTGCAGCCCTCCCCATGTCCTTGCACCTATAAACAGATCAAGGTACTGTTACTACCTTTGATCTTCCCTGCGACCGGTCCGCGCCAGGATCTGTCCTGTCGCTTCCCCTATTCCCTGCACTACGATGGCATCTGCCGGAATACCTTCCCGGTGCTTCCTCCCGTGTCCAGTAAGCACGTAGATGCCCGTAGCTCCGGCATTTTTCGCTAGCTCCACGTCGTGCGGATGATCCCCCACAACGAAGGAACGCCTCAGATCGAGCCGGAAATCTTCTTCTGCCTTCCCCAGGAAATAGGGACTCGGCTTCTTGCACTGGCATCCGGAGGCTTGCTCGTGGGGACACACGTAGATTGCGGCGATGGGTATGCCGTGTTGGGCAAGATAGGAAGAAACGTAAGCGTTCACCCGGTCCACGTCTTCCAGAGAAATCTTGCCCTTGGCTACTCCGGACTGATTCGTGACGATGAAGAGATCGAGAAAATGGGACAAGCGAAGCAGCGAGGATACCGTGTCCTCGTACCAGACAACTTCGCCCGGGTCCGACAGATCACCCCTGTCCTCGATAATGGTTCCGTCTCGATCCAGAAACACGGCTGAGCCATGTAGGGCTGTCCTATTATTGACTTCGCTCATTGCCGGCTCCATAGTCTTCTGGGTAACATCTCAATCTTGCTCATCGTCTATACGTCGAACAGGAATTGAATACTCTTCAGAAAAGCCGCAGCCGCTCAGGATTGTCGACCCGGAAAGAGAAGAAGGCTACAGCACCTTGTCCGTCAGGGTTCGGATGGCCTGCATATACCTGTTCAGATCCCGGAGGAAGATGTCGTTGTGACTTGCCCCGGGGATTTCAACCAGGGTCTTGTCCTCTGCCGGGCAGGCCTCGTACAGGGCCTTGGCATCGGAGAGAGGAATGATCTGATCAAGCTCGGCGTGAAGAATGAGGCAGGGAAGATGCACCCGGGCCATCTTGTCCAGGTTGTCCATTCCCTTGTCCTCGCTCAGGCCGAGGCCCTCCACATTTATTCCCAGAAGGCGCAGCAGGGGCATGGTGTAGGCAAAGCCGCTTTCTATGATCAGGGCCGGGAACTCCTCCTGGCGGCTGCTGGCCAGCTCCAGGGCGGGAGCGCTGCCCAGGGAGCGGCCCATGACTATCAGGGGACCCTCGTGGCCCCTTTCCCGCAGCCAGTCGCGGACAAAGTCGAAAACCGCATGGCTGTCCCGCAGCATAGCGCTGATGCTCGGAGAACCGGTTGACTGGCCGTAGCCTCTGTAATCCACCGGGATAAAGGTAAGGCCTATCCTGTTGTAGATGCGGCCCAGCTCGTCGTAATCCGAGACGATCTCCCCGTTGCCGTGAAAGAAGATGATGCTTGCCCCTTCCCTGGGACCCTGATGAGCCCTGGCCATTAGAGAGGCCCCTTCTTCCGCGGGGATGAACAGGTCCTGGGACCCTTCCGGGGCCGCAGGCGAAGGATCCGGTCTGGGATAGAAAACCGCGGAAAGTATCTCCTGCCTGTCCAGCACGGAATAGTCATCTTGCCCGAAACTGCTCATGCTCTGCCCTCCTGTTTCCTGTTGCCACCATCCGGTACAACTGCCCTGCCCTTCCGGTCTAGCCTATCAGACACCAGCCTGCGCGGATCTACTCGCGCAGGCCCGTAAGACCCTTGAGGTGCCTTGCAGCATCCGGAAGAAACTCGCCGATTGAGGAAAAGATGCGCAGCTGCGCCTGGGCCACCATAAAGAGAAATGATATCAAAAGACGGGGCGCTTCGGCCAGCCCTTCCGGGGATTCGGGCGGGCACAGGAGCTTACCCGCATTCTCGGCCCCCGCTATCGCAGTATTTCCAGGCAGGATATTACCACGAGGACCTTGAGCTCAGCTTATGCCCGGACATGGCAAATGTCCAGGCTCCAACTGATCCACTTATCCCAATGGGCGCAGGCAAGGTCTGCTCTGTCGGCTTAAC
>CAYSPQ010000322.1:0-2964 GCA_964432965.1 uncultured Desulfohalobiaceae bacterium | reverse complement strand
TTTCCGCTGGGGAAAGGCAGAGACTGCAGGCAGAAACCAGTGGCTGAGCGGGATAAGATAAAGCCCGGAAGCTAGCCCTCTTTGATTGTAGCTCTTGGTCTAGCCGGGAATTGTGGAGGGAGGGTTACGAGGCGAACAAAAGGCGGACCCTTTACACAAAGGAAAGAATAATTACCATAGATGGTGAAAACGAAAAAAACTCTTAATCCGAAGAAGAAGGCAAGCTCAGCGCGCCGACGAAAGGGAAATGCGCCTCTCGGCAAGGAAAAGGGGCAAATTTTGTGGAGTGAGCTAAGGCTTTCTGGCCATGTAGCAACGGAAAGAGTCCCGACCAGCGGAGGATGAGCTATGGTCGATCCATTCGAGCGGCCCGGTTATGAGCCGGATACCTCGGTGGAGAAGGAGGTTGAGGAGCCAAGGCAGTACAAGGTGATCCTGCACAATGACGATTACACCACAATGGAATTCGTGGTCCATGTGCTGCAGCAAGTTTTCTACAAGACGGAGTCGGAGGCGGTGCAGATCATGTTAACGGTGCACAACAACGGAACCGGAGTCTGCGGGATCTATACAGCGGAAATAGCGGAGACCAAAGTCTACCTGGTGCACGACATGGCCAGAAAACACGGTTTTCCTCTAAAGTGCTCAATGCAAGAGGTTTGATATGTTAAGCAAGGATTTGGAAAAGATATTCGCCTTGGCAGTTAGAGAGGTCCGATCCAGGCATCACGAGTTCCTTACCTTGGAGCATGCTTTATATGCCTATATCCTGGACCAGAAGGGCAAGACGTTGCTGCAGAACTGCGGAGTTGACGTGTCCAAGCTGAAGAATCAGCTGGAGCGCTATTTCGTGGAGAAGCTGGAGGTCTATCCACGTTCCCAGAGCAGGGAGGTGATTCAGACACTTAGCGTTCAGCGAGTTCTGCAGCGGGCGATCATGCACGTTCGCTCCGCGGAGAAGCAAAAGGTGGAGCTGGGGGATTTCCTGGCCTCCATGATGGAGGAGGAGGATTCCTACGCAGTCTACTATCTGAAGTCGCAGGGGCTGGAGCGTGTAGACATCCTAGAGTATATATCCCACGGGCAGCATATGGAACAAGAGAGCAATCAATCCATGCAGAAGGAGGGCAACTCCTACCTGGAGAACTACACTCAGAATCTGGTGGAAAAGGCCAACCAGGGGCTGATCGATCCCCTGATCGGAAGGCAGCGCG
This sequence comes from uncultured Desulfohalobiaceae bacterium, assembly GCA_964432965.1. Lineage (GTDB taxonomy): Bacteria > Desulfobacterota > Desulfovibrionia > Desulfovibrionales > Desulfothermaceae > JAIPDU01. The sequence goes on along the minus strand of CAYSPQ010000322.1, from coordinate 1,750 downwards.
AACTGGAGCGCACTGTTCAGATCCTGTCCCGCAGGAGAAAGAATAACCCCATCTTCGTGGGCGATCCCGGTGTGGGCAAAACCGCCATGGCCGAAGGACTGGCCATGCGCATAGTGAATCAGCAGGTTCCGGAGAAGCTGTTGGACACCAATATCTTTGCCCTGGACATGGGCGCCCTGCTGGCCGGAACCAAATTCCGTGGAGACTTCGAGACCCGGATCAAGGGCATTATCAATGAGCTGAAGCAAATGGGGCATCGGGCCATACTCTTTATCGACGAGATCCATACCGTGGTGGGAGCGGGAGCCACTAGCGGCGGCTCCGTGGACACCTCCAACATCCTGAAGCCGGTTCTGGCCTCCGGGGAAATCCGCTGTATCGGTTCCACCACCTACGAGGAATACAAGAACCTGTTCGAGAAGGACCGTGCCCTTTCCCGGCGCTTCCAGAAAATCGAGATCTCGGAGCCCACACTGGCCGAAAGCCAAGCCATTCTGGAGGGTTTGCGCCCATACTACGAGGACTACCACAGCGTAAAATACACCAAGAGCGCCCTGGAGGCAGCGGTCAACCTGAGCGATCGCTATCTCACGGACAAGTATCTGCCGGACAAGGCCATCGATGTCTTGGACGAGAGCGGCGCCCTGCAGAGCATGGACGCCAAGAGCAAGAAGAAACGGATCACTCCCAAGGACATCGAGAGCGTAGTGGCCAAGACGGCAAGGATACCTATTCAGAAGGTTAATACCTCGGACAAGAACAAGCTTCGCCACCTGGAGGAGGAGCTGCTGCAGGTCATCTTCGGCCAGGATCAGGCGGTTTCCAATGTGTGCCGCTCCATCAAGCGCTCCCGAGCCGGACTGCGCGGAGAGGACAAAACAGTGGGCAACTTTCTCATGGTTGGCCCTACCGGAGTTGGCAAGACAGAGCTGGCTAGGCAGCTGGCCAACACAATGGGTATCTCCTTCCTCCGCTTTGATATGAGCGAGTACATGGAGCAGCACGCAGTGGCCCGCCTTATAGGTGCGCCTCCGGGATATGTGGGCTTCGATCAGGGAGGCCTGCTCACGGAGAGCATCCGCAAGAATCCCTACAGCGTGCTCTTGCTGGACGAGGTGGAAAAGGCCCATCCTGACCTGTTCAATATCCTGCTGCAGGTGATGGACTACGCCACCCTGACCGACAATACAGGCAGGAAAGCCGACTTCAGGCACGTCATCCTCATCATGACCTCCAATATAGGGGCACGCGAGATAAGCAGCCAGAGCATCGGCTTTGGCAGGCAGCAGGATGAGGACCGGGCCCAGAAGGGGATCAAGGCGGCGGAAAAGTACTTTTCTCCCGAGTTCAGGAACCGGCTGGACGCAACCATCGCCTTCAACTCCCTCAGTCCGGATCTGATGGAAAAGATCGTGGACAAGCACATATCGGAGCTTAATCAGCAGCTCAAGGAAAAGAAGGTTCGTTTGGAGCTGACTCCCGCGGCCAGATCCTGGCTCGCGCAAACGGGATACGATCCGGACTACGGAGCCCGTCCCTTGGCCCGGGTGATGCAGTCCGAGCTGAAGGACAAGCTCACGGACGAGATACTTTTCGGCCACCTGACTCACGGAGGCACCGTTGTTGCGGAGCTGGACGACTCCGGAGAGCAGGAGAAGCTGGCTCTCAAGGAAAAGGAGAAGGAGGATCAGCTCAAGGAGAGTCGCCAGACCGAGGAGACTTCCTCCTAGTGACCTGACCAGCGTGTCAT
>CAYSPQ010000321.1:0-2981 GCA_964432965.1 uncultured Desulfohalobiaceae bacterium | reverse complement strand
AGATCATGGAGGAAATGAGCTTCGAGGAGGGCGTAGGGGCCATTATGCGCACGGTAAGCGAGGGACAGAACAAATCCAATTTGTCCAGGGATCTCCAGTTCCTGCGCCGTCTGTGGAAGGAGGTTCGCCGCAAGGGTCAGACGGAGAAGGCTCCGGCTCTTCTTTACGAAGAGAAGGATTTGGCCTTTCGCGCTGTCCGGGATTATCTGACTCAGGACGTGAAGGAGGTCTGGGTGGACCACGAGGATACCGCCAAGCAAATCAAGGATTACTCCGCGCTTATATTCCCTAGGCGCAGACGGTTGGTCAAGGTGCACCGGGACAGGGAGAACATGCTCTTTGATAGATTCGGCATAAGCTCGCAGCTGGACACCGTCCATCAGCGCAACGTTCCCCTGCCCAGTGGCGGCGAAGTGGTCCTGGACCAGAGCGAAGCCATGACCGCCGTGGACATCAATTCCGGAAAGATATCCGGGGAGAGCAACTTCAAGGAGATGGCTTTCAAAACCAATCTGGAGGCGGCGAAGGAAATAGCCCAGCAGCTTAGACTCAGGGACATCGGAGGACAAGTGGTTATCGATTTCATCGAGATGAAGGAGTCAAGCCATCGCCGCGAAGTGGAAAAGACCCTGCGCGGCGCTCTGAAAGAGGACAAGGCTCGTACCACTGTGGGACGCATCTCCCAGTTCGGTCTAATGGAGATGGTCCGCCAGCGCATGGGATCCAGCGCTCTTTCCGCCGTGCTCAAGGACTGTCCGCACTGTCAGGGTGCGGGCAAGATAAAGAATCTGGAATGGCACGCCCTGCAAGTGCTCAAGGACATCTACCATCGCCTGCGATCCAAGGACTGCCCCTCACCTCTGGAATACACTTTGGACCGGGACACCGCATTTTACATCCTCAACAACAAGCGGGACAGCTTGATGGAGTTCGAGCACAAATACAAAAACAAGGTGTTGATCTACTCCGAACAGGCATGAGCGAGAGGATCCTGCTGCACATATGCTGCGGCCCCTGTGCCATCTATCCGGTTCAGCTTTTGCAAAACCGGGGTTTCGAGGTTCTGGGTCTATACTACAATCCCAATATCCAACCCCTGCGGGAGTATTTGCGCCGCAGAGATGGTGCTAGACAGGTGGCAGAGAAACTGGGCATCAAGCTCATTTGCAGGGACGAGGAATACGAGCCCGGCCAGCACCTGCGGGAAGTGGTGTTCAGGGAGCCCAGACGGTGCTATTTCTGCTACCGTCTGCGCCTGGAGCGAACAGTATCCATCGCCCGCAGGGGCAGGATACCTTGGTTCAGCTCCACTTTATTCTACAGCAAACAGCAAAAACACGAACAGATCCATGATCTGGCCAAGAGCCTGGCCGGAGAGGGAAGCCCGGGCTTTTATTACCAGGATTTTCGCCAGGGATGGAGCGAGGGAGTAGAGACCAGCAAACTGTGGGGAATATACCGCCAAGAGTATTGCGGCTGTATCTACAGCGAATGGGAACGTTACAAGAGGGAACTGTTTTCGGGTTAGGTCTTTTTTCAGCATGCTTTTGTACTTGCACTATCCCTTCTGCCGCAGGAAGTGCGCTTATTGCGGCTTCTCTTCCCGAAGCCTGTGCAGGGAGACGGAAAAGGTCTATCTTCGCGGGCTCCTGCGGGACATAGCCTTCTGGGGAGAGAGGTTGCAGCGGCCGGTTCTCCGCACCCTGTACTTCGGCGGAGGCACTCCCAGTCTTTTGCGGGCTAAAGATCTGGAGGCCATTCTGCGGCAACTGTCCTCATATTTTTCCTGGCCCGAAGGAGTTGAGTTCAGTCTGGAAGCCAATCCGGATTCTCTGAATTCCAGGGACTATATTCGTTTTTTGCGTCAACTGGGGGTGAACCGGATCAGCCTAGGCCTTCAAAGCCTAGAGGACAGCAATTTACTGCTGCTTGAGCGGCCCCACTCTGTCCAGCAGGGGATTCGCTCCATTGAGGAGGTTCGCGCCGCGGGCATGGAGAGGTTGGGCCTTGATCTTTTATGGGGGATTCCCGGGCAATCCCCGGGTGCGTGGATACGGGATCTGCAGGAAGCCCTTGAGCTGGGAGCGGATCATCTCTCCTGCTATTGCCTGAGCCTGGAGAAGGGAACCAAGTTGTGGAATAAAGAGCAGGAGGGCGAGCTGAGCCTGCCGAACGAGGAGGAGTTGGAGGACATGTTTGTTAAGGGATCGCGGTTGCTTCAGGAACAAGGCTTTCTTCACTACGAGATAGCCAACTTTGCTCTTCCCGGGGCTGCATGTGAACACAACCTGGGCTATTGGCGCGGAGAGGATTACCTTGGCCTCGGCCCTTCAGCTGTTTCCACCCTGGGAAACAGTAGATGGTCCAATCCGGAAGATGTTCAGGCTTACGCCCGGGCTGCGGAATACGGCTCCCTGGCAGGCAACGCTGAGGTTCTGACCAGTAGGGACCGGGCAAGGGAAAAGCTGATGCTCAGCCTTCGCAGGAGGGAAGGTCTGGACATGGAGGAATACAGAGCTCTTTCCGGAGAGAATATCCAGAGGACTCGCGCAGTTGAAATAGACTCCCTGCATCAGAGGGGCTTGCTCTGGATGGAGAACGGCAGGTTGGGCCTGACCCTTTCCGGAATGCTCCTCAGCGACTCTATCACTCAGGCTCTCATGCAATAACCTCCTTGCCCGGAGCAAATCGGATACGATCAGAAAGGAAAATGCCAGGTAAAACGGAACGTGCGCGGAAACAGACTTCATCCCAAACCAGTTCGGGTCTTCTCATGGACAAGCATTCCAACCCACTCGCTGACAAGGCCCTTTTGATAGATGTGGGCAACACCGCGGTTAAGCTGGCACTGGCAAAACGGGACCGGCTTCTGGAGACTTTTGTCCTGCCCACATCTTCGCAGGAGACAGAAGATACTCTGGGGCTCAAGATCGTGGATATCTGTCGGTATATGGGGGTGGATCCGAAAGAGCTCCTGGCCT
>CAYSPQ010000320.1:0-3012 GCA_964432965.1 uncultured Desulfohalobiaceae bacterium | reverse complement strand
GAAAAGGCCTTTTCCCCTGCCCCGATCAATATGCAGACCCAGGCTTCGGGATCCTGGTCGAATTCGTTAAAGGCCTGATCCAGCTCCTGACTTGTGGGCGGATTAATGGAGTTCATCGTTTCCGGACGATTGATGGTAATTACGGTCAAGCGCTCCTGTTTTTCCACCAGGATATTTTCGTAGCTCATGGATACTTCTCCTTTTGCTCAGCATTTCCTGTGCAGGGACTGGCCACCGTATTCGGTTGATTATTTCTTTTCGCTGTAGTCGTACCATCCCTTGCCTGTTTTCTCCCCGTAATCGCCACTCACATAACGCTCAACCACGCTGGGCGAGGGTAGATAACTCCTGTCTCCAGTCTCTCGGAATTCCTCCATGGCCATGATATAGGCCAAATCAATCCCGGTGAGGTCCATCAGGCGGAAGGGGCCCATGGGATGGCCGGCACCGTAGACACAGGCCTTGTCAATATCCTGGAAATCGGCCACGCCCATTTCGTACATCCAGAGGGCCTCGTTGCGGATCGCGGATATGATCCTGTTGAGCAAGAATCCCTTGACTTCCTTTTTCAAATGCACCGGAACCTTGTTCAAATTCTCGCAGAGCCGGAAACAGATCTCTGCGGTTTCTTCCGATACATGCGGGCCCTGCACTACCTCCACCAGCTTCATTACCAGTGCGGGATTGAAAAAGTGCAGATTGACCACCTTGTCCTGCCGATCAGTTGCATCCGCGACACGGGAGCTTACAATATAGGAGCTGTTTGTGGCCAGAACGGCGTGGGAAGGGGCAGTCCTGTCCAGGTCGGCGAATATCTTGCGCTTGACCGCCACCTCCTCCACGGCAGCCTCGATAACGAAGTCCGCATTCTTGACCGCCTGGTGAAAATCCTGGGTAAAGGTAAGCCTCTGTCGGGTCTGCTTGGCCTCTTCCTCGGAGATCTTTCCTTTCTTGACTCGACCCGGAAGGTAGTTGTCCACGAACTCCTCCGCATTTTTCAAAATATTAGCATCGATGTCCGTGCACTTGGTGGCATAGCCGTAGAGAGCGCAAAGAGTGGAGATTTGATGTCCCATGTTTCCGGCACCGATGACTGAGATGGTCTTTACGTCCCCGATCTGCATAAATCTACCTCCTTGGGAAAATAGGACAAGAATGGTGTTACCAATCGCTTCTCTCCAATTTGAGCAGGACCAGGCCATCATGCTTGAAGCTCAAGCCTAGTTCCTACCAAACGATAGTTTGAAAAAATCATAATAGGTATCCTGTACCTCGTCAAGCCGAATATCCCAGCCCGGAAAAAATCCTATGAGTTTGCCTGGCTCCCAAGGCTTGTGCCAAGCGCAATCATTCAACATCACTCCTTCTTGAGGATAGTCTTGATCCCCTGACTGTTCAATTGTTCCGCGATATCTTGAAAGGACCTGCCCTCCTTTTCATGCATCTCCTTGATCAGATTAAGGATCCTGGACCTGTCCATGCCCTGCAGATCCTCGGGCAGCTCGAACTGTATGGTTTCCGTTCCTTGCGTTTGCTCCGCCTCTTCCTCCTTTTGGGTGTTCTCCTGTTCTGCCTCCTTTTGCCGAATCTCTCTCAGCCTTTCCTCGACGATATTTTCCACCTGAGCCAGTATCCTGCGTTCCAGATCAGATTGTTCGCTTTCCACAGGCTGGTCGTAGTTGGCTATGAGCTCGTTGATGATTGCCTGGTAGCTCTTTCCTGAGCTTTCCTTCCACCTGTTCAGTATTTCCACGCATTCCGGCTTAAGCCAGATAAGTTGCTGTTTCCAGCCCTGGGAACGCCTCCTTTCCTTCCAGTCCATAAACTTGCCTTTATATACTTTATATAAAACTTATAGAGAGATGCTCCCACCTTAAGCTGATCCTCAAATCACTCCTGGCTAGTCCTCTCTTGCAACTTCTTCCCACTTGTTCAGCATTTCCGAGCAGTTCGGCTCATGCCAGATAAACTGTCAGTACATCCCCGGGAACGACTCCCTTCTTTCAGCCCTCAAGCATACCTTTATATATCTTATATAAAACTTATAGAGAACCAACCTCCCTGTCAAGCTGAACTCGAGTCACTCCCAACAGCTTCGGCACGGGAACCAGCTAGTTCGCCTCGGGGAACTCCCGTTTCTGAGGTGAGTTGGCCTTTTTTCAGCCACTCGTGCCTACAGCTGGTCAACGCTCCAGGACAGGGGCAGGAAGGACTTGTGTACAGGCCAAAGCCGGCCTTATGCCAAATGGCCGTACAAGCAGCTGGCAGGCCCCAAGGGCGGTATCCAGGCAGCTTGAATAGCGCTGATGTCTGCTGCTATTTCTTCTTGCTCAGATAGTTCATCCTGATCCAGTACCAGTTCAGTATAATGTGCAGCAGAATGGCCAAGCCCAGCACGTATCCAGTGATCTGGTGCAGAGGGGCTAGCTGCATGTATAGCTGTGGGACTTGATTCATCAATATGCCGCTGGAGAGCTGCAGCACAGCCAGCAGGAACAGGATCGGGTTCAGGTATACCAAGAGCTTTTGCTTGAGCTTGGGGGTCACGAAGTGCCTCCTTGTGGTTTAAGCAGTATATGTCCTTTTCCATTTCCATTACGAGCGGGATGTAAAAAAGCAGGCCTTCACCTGGGAGCGGACCGGCAGGACCGCTGGCTCCCTTCGGTTATCATGTTCCCGGCAACGGAAAGCGAAAGTGCATGGAGCACATAGGGCAGGTAAGGGTGGGTACAGCGGGAAGCCCTTATCAACGTGCTATTCTCCGTCCTGGCCAAAGCGCACCAGCCCGGACCGAGCTGCCGCAAGCATCAGGCCGCCTCCCGGCGGCACTGGCTATCGGTTTGCAGGGCTCGCCTCAGTCCAGGAAGGAAAATATTTCCCGCCTGATCCTCTTGCCGGGCACCCCCATTCCGCGCAGGGTTGAGACAAGTGTATCCGCCATTTTCATGGGTGCGCAGACATAAAAGGTTTTGCCCTCCAGGTTGGTGCCGCAGTACTTCTCGATTTTCTGCC
>CAYSPQ010000319.1:0-3013 GCA_964432965.1 uncultured Desulfohalobiaceae bacterium | reverse complement strand
CATAAACCTCTACTTATAGCCAGTTCGGATACTCATCAGAGTGTTCAAGAAGGTGGTTGGATCGAACTTGTTTCCGAAAAATCTGAAGATGAGATGAACTATGCGGATGTTTTGGACGGCCTTAAAAAAGGTGAATTCTTTGCCGTCGGTGGATGGCCTCGGGTTCATACCTCTCCCGCAGAGATGGACATCGAAGTCGAGAACGAAACGATTCACTTTAGAACAGATAAGGAAGCATATATCCAATTCATAACTAATCAAAAAAACCATTATCTTGAAGGAGAAGATCACGTCTCTGTAGAAAGAGATACGACATCGGCCAGCTACACAGTTGATGAAAACGATACATATGTAAGGGTGAAAGCCACAGTACAACAAAGTTTCAGCAATATCTTATTTATGTCGATGCCGATACTTATTTTGGTGCCCACGGTATTTATGATGTTAGTGCCTAAAAGGATCGAAAACAAGATATTTGTATTATCTCGACGGTTGGAAAAGATAAAAAGATGATGATAAGAGGGAAATCATGAAAGATAGCGATATGATGGAAGAACAGGAAAAAAAAGGACTTATAAGTTTGATAGTGGGGATGTGGCTGATACTTCTCTTCACCCAGGCCGAAGTCGCCTTCTTTTTCAGGGCCCACATGGGTATAGATCCCCGGATTATGTTTCCTCTCGTGATTACTTTCTCAGGCCTGATATTGCTTTATGGTTATCTACTATTTTCTAAGTAAAGCGAGATCCTATTCATAAGTTCCATATCGTACCGTCTGCCCTTTTTGGACCACAACATCTCCTTTAGCGATAACGTGGTCGATCTCAAGCGTTCCCTCATCCAGCAGAAGTATATCCGCATCCTTCCCTGCAGATATTTCACCTTTATCTGCGAATCGGAGTTGTTCGGCGATATTGGTAGAAGTCATCCTAACAGCATCTTCGATTGATACACCGTCTTCTTTCACCAAGTTTTTGAATACCTCTTTAAGATGAACTGGTGAAGCAGACCTCATTCCGACCAATTCACCCTTATCGTCGAATTCTGGCAGACTTCCTCCAGCATCTGTGCTCATCTTTATCTTTTCGATAGGGACTCCTCGTTCTAAAAGGTATTTTATATCACTGCTGGGACCACTATTTGCATCATCCGAAGGTTCACCGACGGTTATATCTACAAAGCCTCCTTTTTCAGCGAATTCTATAGACTGTTTTAGCAATCTTTTGTTCCTGTTGATATGAGTTGGCGCCCACTGTTCTATAGGTATGTCAGTATCTTCAACAGCTTCGATCAAAGGGTCGAGACCGCTGTCTTCATCTCCTACATGGACTTTCACTATTCCAGCATCACCAGCTAACATACCTCCTATCCTTGCATCCGAAACTATCTTTCTCAAGTCTTCAACAGTTGGATGAGATGACCGATGATCAGAAACGGCTATCTTCACCCCTATGACTTTATCTACAGTGATGATATCAGTGATCACGTCTTCAGTGATCGTTGGTGAAGGTATCTGATAGGCTCCAGTATATATCCAAGTGCTTATACCCTCATCATCTAAAGCTCTAGCTTTCATCAATAGGTCTTTTAACGATCTAGTTATACCATCTGCACCGAGGAGCCCTACAGCTGAAGTTATGCCACTTCGAGTCAAATCACTCAATTGGAGAGGAGGTGTCCTGTTTTTCGGACCGCCCTCACCACCTGCTCCATTGAAGTGAACATGATGGTCTATAAAACCAGGTATCGCTATTAATTCAGAAGCATCTATCATTTCAAGATCTCTGAAATCGGTTAATCTGTCGGAATTAATCTCTTCTTTTATCAGGTGGATTTTTTCACCACAGATAAGTAAATCTTTCGTGCCTATATGTTACGATCCATATATCTCAGCATTTTCGCTCAACAACATAATATCACCTTTTTGATCAAGGATTACTGATAAGAGGGTGCACTTTATTATAAATAATCTCTCCAGTCCTTCGGATGATATCTTTACAAAATCGGGATAAGATTTTTATCATCAAAGTGCTTAAAATGCCTATGGAAAAGAAGACTATCGTTATCACAATCGGGATAATACTGGTGATCGCAGGCGCTGCTTTTATGACTATTACTGAACCTGCAGGTGAAGAAGGTTCAGAACCCAGCTGGGGAACAGCTGGAGTGAGTGAAGATACAAGACCGTATTTTTTGCAGGGGCTTCTCTTGTTGGGTATCGGGATAATAACGGTTCTGATCGCATTAGTAAAGATGGTTTGATTCTAAAAAAAGAGATCTGCGATCTTCTATCTTTTTAGAGGTGTAGTTATATATGTTGATAGAAGATTTGTTTGAAAGGTGAAGTAAATCATCGTTCATGTGAAAAGTACGAGTGATTTGAAATGATTTATCTATCAGATGTTGATCCATCGGTGGATTTATGATCTATCAGGTCTACTCTAGATAAAAAATACATGAGTTCCGTTCTCGTAATGTACTTCGATGTCTTCGCTGCCTATGGTCAGACTGGTCGCACTATGAGTATGAAAACTGTGCAGCGGCATGGAACCTTGGATCGTCCCGTCTTCGTTGATTTGGAATGACTTATTTCCCTTTTCTATTACTATGGAATCTATGTCTTTCCTGACCTGGATGTCATCTTTTTTTTCTAATATTGAGCGTAATATCTCGTTCAATTCAGAAATGGGTATATGCTCATCCGAACCTCCTCTCATCTCGACCTCCCTGAATAGATAACCTATCTACAGCTTAATAGTATTTTTGTTCTGTTCGATCCATAGAATTTTAAAGATCGAGAGATGGCCTTTTCATCACCTCTTTCCTTTCTTGAAGAGTGATAGAAGAGCAGGAGAACCCATGATACAGGATATCATCGGTATCTATAATGGAGGATATAGGTTCTCCTTCAGATCGCCTAGCCACCAAGAACGCCCTCTTGCTGAGATACTCTTATAACGAAATAATAGAGACCAAAATATTACAATATTCAGGAAAACGGATCTAGAGATCG
>CAYSPQ010000318.1:0-3022 GCA_964432965.1 uncultured Desulfohalobiaceae bacterium | reverse complement strand
CAACTTACACGCTGCGGCATAGTGGCTATCGCCGGCCCGCCCAATTCGGGAAAATCCACTCTGCTCAACTGCTTCCTGGGAGAAAAGCTATCCATAGTCACCCCCAAGCCGCAGACCACCCGCAACCGGATCAGCGGCATACTCAACCAGGAGGATGCGCAGATCATTTTCCTGGACACTCCGGGAATTCACTACACAACAGAATCCCTGAACGCCTTTCTGGTGGAGACCGCCTGGCAGGCCCTGGAAGGTGCGGACCAGGTCCTTCTGCTTCTCGACTCCTCCAGGTACATTCACAACATTTTTCGTCTGAAAAAGGACCTGGCAGTGATCTACGAACGCTTGCTCGGCTCTGGGCTGCCCATCACCGTGGCCCTGAACAAGGAGGATCTGATCCGGGAGAAAAGAGAGATACTGCCCCTAATCGAAGCTATGCGGGAGTATTTCCCGGATCTAAAATTCTTTCCCGTATCCGCTGTGCAAGGCAGGGGCACAATGGAGCTGCTTGAGCATCTCAAGCAGGGTCTCCCCCTATCCCCTCCCCTGTATCCCGAGGATCAGCTCTCCACTCTGCCCATGCGCTTCTTGGCCTCGGAAATAATCCGGGAGAAGCTCTTTCTCAGCCTGGAGCAGGAGCTGCCCTATTCCGTGGCAGTACAGATCGAACACTGGCAGGAGGACAGGGAAAAGGACATGCTTAATATCGGGGCCGTGATCTATGTCTCCCGCAAGAACCACAAGGCCATGGTTATAGGCGCCAAGGGGCGCAAGCTCAAGGAGGTGGGGCAAGCAGCCCGGATGGAGCTGGAAGATTTTCTGGATCAAAAAGTATTTCTGCAGCTGTGGGTAAAGGTCAAGCCCAAATGGACCCAGAACAGGCGCTTTCTGCTGGAGCTGGCCATGGAGGGACAGGCTCCGTGAACCAAGCAGATAAATTCCCAAGATAAAATCTTTTGCTCCTGGCCTCACCTAGGGCAACATAAAAAACTGTTGCAACCGAAACAGTCACAAAGAGCCTGTTTACGCTACTGCTGGGAAGTTCCGACCAAAGGAAGCATAGTCGCCGCTACTTCCAACTCGGAAGCAATTGACTATCCCAGCGGCAGATTTCACTGAGCTTTCGAAGGATTTAAGAACCACTTCCCACAAAAAGACCTTGTATGAGCCAGGTGCGAGAGAACTACCTTCGGACCCTGGAATCCATGGACGCGGCAGCTCGCAAGGCGGGCAGGGACCGCGAGGAGATCCGCTTGATTGCTGTCTCCAAGTTCCATCCGGAATCCTCGGTTTGGGAGCTTATACAGGCCGGACACTACGACTTCGGGGAGAACTACGCCCAAGAGGCCCTGCACAAGCAACAACTTTTTTCCGGCTACAACCTGCGCTGGCATTTTCTGGGAAAACCGCAGACCAACAAGGCCAAGTACCTGGTAGGCAACTTCCATCTCCTGCATTCCCTGGATTCTCTGAAGCTAGCCCGGGAGCTGGAGAAAAGGGGGGAAAGAGGCAGTGCTTCCCAAGACGTACTCATTCAGGTCAACCTCGGCCAGGAGGCCCAAAAGGGTGGTGCAGACGAGGAAGACTTGCATTCCTTGTGCGAGTATGTCCTCTCCTGCGGCCACCTTCAGTTGCAGGGACTGATGTGCATGCCCCCCTTCTTTGAGGATCCGGAAGCCAGCAAGCCGCTTTTTGCCAGGCTACGTCGACAGAAGCAGGAGTTGGAAGAAAAGTACGCGGTGAGTCTTCCCCACTTGTCCATGGGAATGAGTCACGACTTCGAGGAGGCCATCCAGGAAGGCGCCACGCTTGTCCGGATCGGAACCCGCATATTCGGAGAACGACCCGGGAAATAAGGCTACAGGCCCCAGAAAAGGCCTACTCCTCGATGCCGCCCCAATCTTCCTGCAACCCGTTGTATCGGGAGATGATCTCCCAGGCCTCCTCCGCGCTCTCCACGTACTGGAAAAGATCCAGATCCTCTTCCTCGATGGTCCCTTCCTCCACCAGGGTTTGAAAGTTTACCACCCTGTCCCAGAACTGTCTGCCGAAGAGGATTACCGGGATGGGATCTATCTTGTTCGTCTGAAGCAGGGTAAGGGTCTCGAAGACCTCGTCCAGGGTTCCGAAGCCCCCGGGGAAGGCAACCAGTCCCTTGGCCCGCATGAGAAAGTGCATCTTGCGTATGGCGAAATAGTGCATCTGAAAGTTTAGCTCGCTTGGGATATACTCGTTGGGCACCTGCTCCCGAGGCAGAACTATGTTCAGGCCTATGGAGGGGGCGCCCACTTCCCAAGCACCTTTGTTGGCGGCCTCCATAATCCCTCCGCCGCCTCCGGTGATGGCCACCAGACAATTCCTGTCCGTGCAGCCCGAGATCATTCGGCTCAGCTTCCTGGCTTCCTCGTAGTAGCCGCTTTTTTCATAATGACTCTTGGCCCGGGCCAGCTTGTGCCGCAACTCCTTGTTCCCGGGATCCTTCTCTACCTGTTCCTGCAATTCGAACACTCGCTGCTTTGCAGTTTCCGGGTCAAGCGTCCGGGCGCTACCGAAGAAAACTACCGTGGATTCTATGCCATGATCCTGCATTAGCAGCTCGGGCTTGACCATCTCCAGATAAAGCCTTATGGGGCGCATCTCTTGGCGCAACAGAAATTCCGGATCCTGAAAGGCTAGGCGATAGCTGGAACCGTACTTGTCCTGATCCTCACACTCTGTTGAGCGGGACAGAGACATTTTCTCCAGGGAAGGGTAATAACCATTGAAAAGCTTCTTGTTCATTTCCCCTCTTTTTCCTTTACCGACTCTGGAACGGATTTTGGCAATTCAGAAGACAATTCGTGCCGCTTAAAGGTGCAACACCCGGACAAGCTCAGGGGCACACCTTGCAAGATGCGCCTGCAAAAAGTCTTTTTTGCAGGCGCAGATAACAGAAGACAGAAGACGAATGACTAAAAAAATCAGCAAATTACGATCATGCATCTGAAAAGTAAAGTCCACATTTCAATTTTTTGCAGATGCATCT
>CAYSPQ010000317.1:0-3031 GCA_964432965.1 uncultured Desulfohalobiaceae bacterium | reverse complement strand
CCACCCTGGCAACCTATGGTTTCGACGAGATCGCCTATCAGACGGGCACAGGAAAACTCCTGCGCCTTCTAAGCAGGATTTTCGGCCGGGTGGCCCCGCGTCAGGCCCGATTCGCTGACACGGCCAACACCTGGGAACGAATCCGTATGGTTGCCGAGGAGCTGGGCCCCACGTTCATCAAGCTGGGGCAGATCCTGAGCAACCGTCCGGACCTGATTCCCAGGGAGCTCCAGCAAGAGCTGGAAAAACTGCAGAAAAGCGTACCCCCTTTTTCCTCCGGGGAAGCCGTGCGCCTCCTGGAAAGTGAGCTGAAACAGCCGATCGGGAAGCTTTACCGGGAATTCGAGGAGACCCCCTTGGCGGCGGCCTCCATTGCCCAGATACACAAGGGCGTGCTCTTCAACGGGGAGGTTGCGGCGGTCAAGGTGCAGCGCCCCGGGCTCCACGAGCTTGTGGAGGTGGATATCGACATTCTCCGCGAGCTGGCGGAGCTTCTTGAACGCTACTTTCCCCAGGTTCGCAGATGGGGCCCTAGAGGGATTGTCGACGAGTTCGAGAAGGGCATGTTCCAGGAGCTGGACTTCCGGAGGGAGGCGGCGGCTATCCAGCGTTTCGCAGCACAGTTCGCCGGACACGAGGGAATCAAGGTTCCCGAAATCCACCGCGAACAGTGCACCCAGAAGGTGCTCAGCATGGAGTTCGTTTCCGGACGCCCTCTGTCGGAGCTTTTGAACGACCCGGCCCTGGAGGGAGGGGAACTTGAGCGGGTCGCCGGACAAGGCGCAGACCTGACCCTGCAACAGATCTTTCGCCACGGCTTTTTCCATGCCGATCCCCATCCCGGCAACATTCTCCTTATGGAGGACGGCAGGCTGTGCTATATAGACTTCGGGCTGACCGGAAACCTGATTCAAAGGGATCTGGAAATCGTCAGCGATCTCCTGACCAGCATCATGGCTCGGAATGAGCAGAAGGCCGCCAGAGCCGTGGTCAAGTTGGCGGGGAGCCGCGACTTTGCCACCGCTCGGAGTATCGAGCGGGACATCGCGGAGCTCATTGAGCGCTTTCAAAACGCTCGGGGAGGAGAGTTCCCCTTCACCTCACTCCTGGGAGAGCTAGTGGAGATTCTTGTGGATAAGGGGCTGCGCCTGCCCCCGGACCTCTTTCTGCTGGTCAAGTCCTTGCTGACCATTGAGGGGGTGGCCAGATCACTTGATCCGGAGTTCGACTTCACCGCCCACCTCATCCCCTTCGCCGAGAAGCTGGTCAAGGACCGCTACAGCTCGCGCAGATTGCAAGAAAACTTGGGCACCCTGGCCGGAGACTTCGTCGAAATTCTCCAGAACGTCCCGGGAGACTACTACAAGCTGATGGACACCCTGTCCGCCGGAAGGGTCCGCTTGAGCCTGGAGGAACAGAGCCTGGAACAAGTACGGGAAGGTATGTTCAAGGCAAGTTCCTCTCTGGCCTTTGCCGTTGTGCTCGCGGCCCTTATCGTTGGCTCCGCCATCATCGTGCACTCCGGGGTCCCCCCGCTTTGGCGCGATGTCCCCATTATCGGAATCATCGGATTCCTCATTTCAGGCTTCATCGGCTTCGGCCTGCTCATTAAGATCATCCGCAACAAGGGCCTCTAACGTCGCGTCCTTGAATTAGCATAAAGAATTTCTTTGCCGATCCTTTTTGAACGCTCAAGATGTTGTCAGGTAGCCCTTCCCTTATGTCGCATAGCCATGAGCCGGGAGCAGGCATTGCAGGAGTTCAGGCGCTGCGCGGGAACGCAGTTCGATCCGGAGCTGGTGGAGAGAGGTTCTGGAGTACTCGGATTCAGAATTAATGGCGTAGGATACGGATATGGCGTATCAGTAGGCAAACATCCAAGCTGAAAGGAATACCAAACCTGGGTTTGAATCCGGGGCAGGCAGCAAGGCCTACCCCTAATTTGTTTCCGATCAGACTGTAACCTGGATCACTATGCAAGACTGTTATTTTGTCGAGGAAGGAGCAGACGGAAATTTGGCCCTACCTCACTGGCTGACGGCAGAACTGGGCTGGAGGGCCCGAAAAGGCTGGAAAGGCAGTGTAGGCGTACGAGGATACTCCTCTGGTGCTCAAGGACTACCAGGCTATTACGAGTTCAGTGCTTTTGCTGGGTATTTCTGGCATGTGGAAAAGGCTCAAGCTAACACCCACTCCACCCCCCAGGCTGTTCATTCGACAGAAGAGATTGCCGAACTTCTACATATTGGATGCCGCGTCAAGGTAGTTCAAGGCCCGTTCAGCTCTTGGAATGAAGCCGATTATGCGTTAGATGATTACTGGGACTTCATCATGGATTCGAATCCCTAGAACTCAGCTGGACGCAAAAATATCGTGACTAATTTCTGGCAAGCCAACTCTGAATTTCGGTCTATTCGTTCTCTTCTTTCGAAAGCCTGAACTCGACCATTACCCTTGCTTGCATCAATTGATCAGGATTGTCGGACAAATTCGCCTGATCTTGTCTTGATCCTTAGTTCTTGGGACCAGAGCAAGCTATTCAGCCATATCCAAAAATTGTAAAAGTCTACAACTTATTATTATTTAATCTCCTTTTTTTTCTTGTAAGTATATAGCGTAACTATATGAATCGTATTTATCAAAATGCAAAGGTTGTTTTTCTTCATTTTCGTTCAAATATTCTCTTATACAACTTAATGTTTCATAATAAGATACTAAAATACTTGTAGCATATTCTCTTACTTCCTCACTCAGGTCTTCATCTCTTCCTTCCTCTTCTATTTTCTGGACGACTGATATCATTTTGTGAAAGAAATGATCAAAAGATGGTAATAAATCTTTTTCTACATAAGAAGGCAGGTCATTTACTTTTTCGCCTTCAATTCCTGACCGCTCCAGAACAATTCTACCCATAAAGCTCTCCTTTTTTAATTATTGCTTTATTCACCTTGTTTTCATTGTTTTCAGCTGGTTCTAGAGAACGAGACTATTGCCAAACCAGTGCGTTTTTCCATTCTTTTCCTTTCCGTCT
>CAYSPQ010000316.1:0-3031 GCA_964432965.1 uncultured Desulfohalobiaceae bacterium | reverse complement strand
TCTGTCTTCTGTCATCTGCGCCTGCAAAAAAGACTTTTTGCAGGCGCATCATACACAGGCAAATGCATGGGAAAACAGGAAAAAGTTTACATGTACAGGGCGTTAGAAGCGCCTAATGTGTATAGTGCCACGATCCGCTCTGTTCCTGATCCATCTCTTGAGCAGCCCTCGAAGGGGAGCGCGAGTCGGGGGAAATAAAATCAACAATCCGACCAGATCGGTCATGAATCCCGGTGTAAGCAGAACTACGCCTGCAGCGAAGATGAGCATGGCATCGATGAATTCGTTTTGGGGTATTATTCCCTGCTGCAGGTGGCTTCTTATCTGCAGGTAGGTTCTCGTGCCCTCCAGTCTGGCCAGATAGCCTCCCACCACAGCAGTGAGCAAAATGATGCCGATGGTGTACAGGGACCCAATCACGCTGCCCACTTCTATCAGGACGTAGATCTCGATTACCGGGATCAGGGCAAAGGCGAGGATAAGCTTTAAGAGCATGTCTTTTCTCTTGCCAAAGTGATCAGTCTTTAGAGTGTCTCCTCCGGGTCTTTCCCAATCCTTGGCCGCAGCAATCGGATATTGGACAAAAACTCGGGGTGATTTATGCGCAACAAGCTAGTCGAAGGAGCCAGGGAGTTTGCTCGGTTATGCCTTATAGGGGAATGATTCCCTCAATGTGGGAGGCTGCATCGTACACGGCGATTACTTCCTCGCTGGAGTGCATGCGGCACTTGGCGGTTACGCTGATGTATCTCCCGTTACGGGAGGTGCGGGTTCTGATTGCGTCCTGCGACTCGAAAAGATCGAATACCAGTTGTTCCTGTCCCACCGGCACGATGAATTTGAACATATACTGGCAGGGCCAGGTGTGATTCTGATCCAGTGCCTGCTTGAAGTCCTCCCTGCTCGTGCTCATGGCAAAAACTCATCTCTATTGAGGGAATCTATTGTTGGCTGACAAAGATAAATAGTCTACATTGCTCCAGTAGCACGCTACAACATTTATCTGCTAGGGCACGTACATGCTCGAGTATGGTCAAGTATAGAGCAAAGCCGGGCCATTGGCAACAAGGCTGATGAAGATCGGGGTAGTCCAGCAAGTTAGATTCGGGCGCCCCTGGATCGTCCGCACCAAGGTCGAGCAGGGTGTAGCGATTGGGGACCCGGGCAAGAGAGTGAGCTGTTCCAGCGGTTTTTGAGATCAGGTTTTCCGTGGCAGCCGCCGGCGGACGGGAAGATTGGCTAATAGACCCAGGCGCGGGAAGGCGGAGAAAGAAACTCTTCCACGAGCTGTACAGGGATGGCAAGCACCTTCAGGACAATCGCCAGAAGGGCCTCGGTAGTGGCCGGGGCGACCTTTTTGAGCCGCATACTGGGATTTCTCCGGGACGTGGTGTTTGCCTTCGCCATGGGAGCCGGGCCTTTGGCGGACGCCTTCTTTGTCGCCTTCCGCATTCCCAACCTGATGCGGCGTCTGTTTGCCGAGGGCTCCCTGACCATGGCCTTTGTCCCCGTGTTTGCCCGGGCCAGGCAACAGCAGGGACTGAATGCTGCCTTTTCCTTCGCCCGCTCCAGTCTGTTCTGGCTCTTGCTAATACTGGGAGTTGTAGTGATAGCCGGTGTCCTGTTGGCCCGCCCGCTGACCTGGGTCGTGGCTCCCGGCTTCGGGGATGATCCCGAGCTCTTCGACTTCACTGTGGATCTTGTCCGCATCTGCTTTCCCTATATCCTCTTGATTTCCTCCGTGGCCCTTTGCATGGGGTTGCTCAACTCCATGGGCCACTTCTTCGCTCCGGCCATAGCCCCCTGCGTGCTGAATGCGGTCCTGATCTCCGCGGCAATGGCCGGCGTCTGGAGCGGGGCCTCCATTCCGGTCCTCTTGTCCTTGGGAGTCCTCCTGGCTGGTTTGGGGCAGTGGCTGCTGCAGCAGCCGTTTTTGCATCGCAACGGGTTCTACTGGAGGGGGCAGTGGAGACTGAAGGACAGCAACGTGCTCCGAATGGGGCGGCTCATGCTGCCCATGGTCCTGGGAGCTGCGGTGTATCAGCTGAACATAGTGGTCAATACCGTGCTTGCCTCCTTTCTACAGGAGGGCAGCATTTCCTATCTCTACTACGCGGACAGACTGGTCCAGTTCCCTCTGGGGGTTTTCGGCATCGCGGTGGGCACTGCGGCTCTGCCCAGTTTTTCCGATCTCGCGGAGCAGGGTCGTAAACAGGAGTTTCATGCAACCCTGAACATGAGCCTGGGGCTCACCCTCTTTATTGGCCTGCCTGCCACAGCCGGTTTGATAGGGCTGAGCTACCCCCTGGTGGAAACCTTGTTTGCCAGGGGAGCTTTCGATGCCGCCGCTGCCCAGGCCACCTCCGCGGCGCTCGTGGGTTATGCGGTGGGCCTGCCCGCCTTCAGCTGCGTCCGGCCCCTAGTTTCCGCCTTCTACGCCCTGCACGACGGCAAAACTCCGGTGATCGTGGCCTCTTTCTGCCTGGTGTTCAATGCCCTGCTGGGGTTGACGCTCATGCAGTTCATGGCCCACGTGGGCTTGGCCCTGGCCGTGGCTCTGGCTTCCTGGCTGAACGTGATTCTGCTGGGGCTGCTTCTCTCCAGGCAGGAGCCATGGTGGTCCTGGAGGCGGGACCATGCGATCATGTTTCTGCTGAGTCTGCTGATGGGCGTGGGCTGCTACTACACCGCCCAGTGGGGCATGCTCTCCCTTCTTTTGATACCGGTCTGGGTTGCGGGCTATTTTCTGGTGACCCGCCTGCTGGAAGTGGAGTAGGCGAAAACCCTGCTGGGGCTGATGCGCAGAGATTCCAACCAGAGTGATTAGGCTGCCGCGAATTGCAGGATTTTCCCGGTCCTGTTAGAAAAGGGCCATGGCTGAATCCCAAGCTGTGCTGGACAATAGATCCCGTTTCCCGCGAGGGCTCCAGCAGCCGGAAAGCGGCTATCGCTTTTCCGTGGATTCCCTGCTTCTCTCCTGCTATCCCCATAAACCTGCGGGCGGCAGTTTTCTGGAGCTGGGAGCCGGTTG
>CAYSPQ010000315.1:0-3034 GCA_964432965.1 uncultured Desulfohalobiaceae bacterium | reverse complement strand
ATATTACCCTATCCATTAGATATCGAAAAGGGAAAAGGATATGCTGACCCTTTATATGATGAGATATCTCTAAAAGGTTCTGATCTGACTGATCAAAATTATAATACCTTCCTCACAAAACACGAATGGATCGATAGTAGGAAGAACAAAGAAGAACATCGATTCTATGGTAAGATGAGATTTCCTGATTTGACAGTAAATCATTTCGAAGTTGACCCAAGACCTTCTAGGACCATCACAGCTTTCGTGGTCAAATCGGGAAGGGAAACGATAGCTATCAAAGATAAGAGATGGCGTTTTAGATTGGATTTAAAAGATTATGAAGATTATCTTGGACAGATAGATTTTGGTGAAAGAAAGCTCATCGATAAAAGTCTATTCAAAGCTTTCGAAGATAATGCCAATAAAGTCTCTCCTCAATCTATAGTTTCAAGGTTGAAAAAGGTTAGAAATCCGATAAAAGAAAAGGAATGGTGGAAGGACGATTATGAGAAAGACAAACCTTTCGAGGAAGTCAGAGATAGATGGTGGGTAAAAGACGATGACATGACTTATCTATTAGAGGCTGACGAAGACAAAGGTAGATTGAATGTTTATCAAAGGAGACATAAATCAGCAGGATATCGGATACCCACGATAAGGGAGATAGCTTCTATCCAGTCTTTCCCGATCACTTTTCAGTTCCATGCTGATAGTTTTTCTAAAAAACATCGGTTGGTCGGGAACGCTGTTCCTCCGTTGCTCGCAAGAAAATTCGCAAGAGCGATCTTGATGAAGGAATATAATGAGGATCCCCTGGATGATGGAAAATCAGGACTGACCAAACATTCAAAAATAGAAGAAAGAGCTTATGAATCTGATGTTGATAGTCCTCATAGAGGTGAGCATAATTACCGATACAACAGGAAATTCGTGGATTTCATCGGGGAAAAAAGCAATAGCTCTAGAAAAGGTTGTAGGGTGGATATAGAAAATCAAGGTGAGAAGCCTATCCATCCTATATATGAGGATGATGAAATAAAACATACTGTTGGATGGAGATGTCGGTTATATACAGGATACGCCGATACAGTCAAAGAAAAAGATATAGATTTTGAACAAATGACCTCTTTGATCAAACACCAGGATGAGGAGTTCATTTCAAAAACTAAGGAGATGGCTACAGAACTAGTAAAAGAAGGAAAGGAAAGGATTCCAGATTCCTCAACTTATCAAGCATTCTTCACCACCAGGAATGAAGATTTATTCCATAGTCCTTATTGGTTGACGAACATCCTTAACAACCTTGTAAATAAACATTTCGATGATGAAGAACTCAGGAGGAAAACGATAGAAGATACTGGAGATGAGATTGATCTGAGAAATGAGATCGAGATGGAGGTAGGGATAGCAGCGAAGATGTTAGCAGGCATATTTGCTTGTGAAATATTGAATTCAGGGACCTATTGGATGATCGAGAACTGGGATCAACGCTATGAGAAAGATGAATGGCCAGAAAAAAATAAACCAGATGAGAGTCAGAGAAGATCAGGATGTGAAGAGATGATCAAAAAAATAAAGGATATCTGAGATTTTCTTGTTAGATGCGATCGAGGTGTCTATGTGAGCAAAAAAGTTAGTGAAAGGATAATAAAGTGGTATGAAGAAATGGGAAGAGATTTTCCCTGGAGAAACACCGATGATCCATACCATATATTATTGGCTGAGATGATGCTCCAAAAGACCTCCGCAACTCAAGTATTGCCGATATATCAAAAGATGTTGGAAAGATGGCCCACACCAGAAGATATGATTCAAGTCGACTTTGAGAAGATCGCGGATGTGATATATCCTTTGGGTCTTCAAAATGTAAGATCAAAACGCTTTAAAAAACTAGCCAAAACTTTAGTAGAGGATTACGGAGGAGAAGTACCAGAAGATAAAGAAGAACTCATCGATCTACCGGGTGTTGGTTATTACATCTCCTCTGCTGTCCGATGTATGGCTTTTGATGAAACTATACCTATGCTAGATGCGAATGCAGGTAGATTGTTCGGCAGGTACTATTTCGGAGAGAAATTATATTCTGAGATCGATGACAAGATACGCGATAAAGTCTCGAATATATTTCCAAAGGATAGAGCAAAGGAGTTCAATCTTGGTGTCATAGATATGGGGGCGTTGGTGTGTAAACAGACTAATCCGACCTGTTCTGAATGCCCTATAACAGAGAATTGTAGATATTTCAAAAAGTCCGAAGATTGAACAAAATATTATCATCCCTTTGAACTCGATATTTTAAAGAACGCACGATAAATTAAGATGGTCATACAAAGTTACTAGATACTAAATTTATATTTACTTGAGACTTAAGAAAAAGTTCCATTTGATCTTTTTAGAACCTATCCTATCTATGAATTCTCAATCATTCATGTAAAAGGATCAAAAAGTGTTAAAATAAATTTATATTTAATGAAAAATAAAATTTATGTATGAGATCAAAAAATGGATTAGGACACTATTGATAAATATCTAAAATAAGGATGATAATAAATGGCGTTAAATGGCGTAAATAATTTCGATCCGGCCATTATTAAAATCCATTGTAAACATTTATTTGAGGACTTATTTTTTATTATTGATATAAGAATCTTTTGGAAAAACATTAATTAATTATCTATTTATGGCTCGGAAAATGTCAAGAATAAAAATGAAAGATTCAAAGCCCAAAGTTGCAGATCTGTTTTGTGGCGCAGGAGGATTCTCAGAGGGTTTTCGTCAAAAAGGCTTCTCACTTGCATATGGTTTAGATCATTGGTGGCCCGCCATAAAAACATCTAGATATAATCATCCTAGTGCCAAATACGATTATAAAAACATCTTAGAATTAGATGTAGAACAACTAGATAAAACATTGTATGATGTTGAAATCATCCTTGCTAGTCCTCCGTGTGTATCCTTTTCAAGATCGAATAAGATGGGAAAAGCAGACAAAACAAAAGGTATCAAATTGATCGAAAAAACTATGGAATTGATAGCATACCTAAAAGAACAT
>CAYSPQ010000314.1:0-3040 GCA_964432965.1 uncultured Desulfohalobiaceae bacterium | reverse complement strand
AGATTATCCCTCAACTCCTCTGCCTTTCCAATTGACATTGAATGAAAGGGATTTCTGTAGTTGTATATCCCAACAACTCTCTTGCCATAAATTGAATCCTCCTCATATTTTACCAAATCAACCTCTGTTTCTGTCATTATAGATCCCTCCCTTGGAAAACCTGAGATCTCAATTCTGATGCTCTTTTATTATAGAGTTGATCAACCTTTTCTCTGATGCTCTCAAAGTTTTCCTGTCTTTCCTCATTCTCATATTCCTGATCATCTGGGAGGATTATGAAAAGGAGATGCAATTCCTCATCTGTCAAGTTCAATGTAGGCATATCAGATCCCTCCTTGTTCGGAGGAAAAGAGAGAGGGGGATGAACCCCTCTCTCCCCGAAACCCTTTTATCTTGATGCATAACATTATGATCACCTGGTTTCAATCCTTGGAGCAAGGAGGAACCTTGTTTCTATCTGATTCTCCTCCTCCCTGATCATCAATTCCATAGGATAATCCTGATTGATCTTGATTTGATCGATTGTTTTGTTTTTATGGATCGATTTAGAGATATCCTGCAGGTAATCGAGAGCAAAAGAGCATTCAACTGTATCTCCTGGATGTTCCTCATCATCAGGTTCATCCAATCTCTTTATCTGTATGTCCTCATCATCCTGATCAAGTTCCAAGGTTGATCTCATTTCCCAATCGTGAGGGGATCTCAACTGAACTCTCTCTCCATCGAGGATATTGATATACATATGATCCTCTGATCGATTGATTAGTTTGATTATATCCCTCAGATCTGAATTCTCTATGTTTGTGATCTTATAGGCATATTTTAGAGAGGGGACTTTAAAATCTGTAAATCCTGCTGTATCGAGGAGCATCTCATTATCCTGCAAGTTTCCTGATGAAAGGGACATATAATGCTCCTCCTGATCGATGTCAATCTGTATTACATCCTCATATTTGAACAGAGAGAGGATATCAAGGATCCAATCGATATTAACCCCTATTGTTTCCTTTTCATCCTCTAATCCCCTCTTTGTGTATCTCTCAAAGGCAGATTTGTGCAAGTCTTGATCAACAATACAGGCGTGAGCAGGATCAACTCCTTTGATATGCCATCTGTCCTCAAGGATCTCTATTCTCTGCTCATCATATAGAACCCTGCATTTCTTGAGGAATTTATAGAGATATCTCTTTTTGATCCTGTATTTCATTCCGATCCCTCCTGTTCCTCATCCTTTCTCTCGATAAGATCTGTAACCATTTCATTGACCTCTCCTGCAGGAATATCGATCTCTGCTTTCAATGTCCTAACCTCCAACTCAGGGATCTTGAAATTCAACTCAATAGGTATTACAAACTCAAATGGAGATTCTTTTGAATTTGGTTTGGTTTTCCTTGTTCTGAAATTATCGTTCCTCATATCATACAGGCAGTAAAACTTAACTTTTTTTTCTTTCATCCTTGATCAATCCTCCTGTTCCTCCTCGGATCCTTGATCATCCTCTCCCAGGAATATCTCAAGAAATCCATCATCGATCAATCTGAGAAATAGCAATGCCTGGGATCTTTTCAGGTTGTCGATATATTCTGAAAGTGTTCCCCTTGATGTATCGATGTTTTTCTGTATAGAGCAGAATTTGATGAATTTCTGTTCGATTTCCCAATTGTTATCCAACCATTCCCTGATCTGATCATTCTGCTCCTCTGTCAAACTCTGATTTCTCCAATCCTCCTGGAAATAATGGAAAGGTCTTATCGTTTCCCTTGCAACTACATCCCCATATCCGAGGAAAGAATAGGGTTCCATCTTTTCCAAGATCTTTTCATTCTCCTCGAAATATTCTTGCAGTTCATAGAATTTCATATATGACAGGTTTCCCTCGATATATTTCTCATCATAGTTAGGTTTCTTGTTATACATCCTTGATCAATCCTCCTGTTCCTCCTCGGATTCCTCGGATCCCTCATCCTGGTAATATGGGATCTCATCAACTATATTTACATCTGGGGTTTCCTCATAGACAGAAAAATGCAGATCATCCTGCATCTTTGCCTTTTCAAGGAACCTCTCCATTTTTTCTCTTTCAGATTCATCAAGTTCGGTTTCGGGATCGTTGAGCATTTTAGCATATGCCCTTATACCTATTGCCTGATCTATCTTTTCTTTTGCTTTTCCAGGATCTGCAAAGTTCAGATATATTTTGATCCGATCTCCTGCAGATCCGATTTGGAGAGAATCTTTCTCCTTTTCAGATTCAATCAAGTGTTCCATCATTCCCAACAAGTTTTCGTTTCGCATATTTTCATTCCTCCATATTTGAAGGGTTTTTGAATTCCATCTCCAACTCCTCATTATCAAAACTTGTCCAGAGGAGTTCTTGATCCTCCTGATCCATATCGATCAGATCAGGAGTTTCGATTGTTACATATCCCATCGGGGAAAACCCAATTTCAACATCCTCAACCTTGCAATCGAAAGAATGATCAGGTCTGTTTCCAAAAATCAATTTATGATGCCTGTCCTCGAAATCGATCAAGTTCTTGATCTTTTCGTTTCCAAAATCCCCGATCTCCTCATCGCAGAATGGACATTCCATCTTTTCGATATCTTTGTATTCCCAGATCCCATCCTCTATCTGATCATAGAGTTGTTCTGCCAATTTCAGGATCTTTTTCTTTGCCTCAAGTTCAGAAAACTTTGCCATATGATCATTCCTCCTTTTCCTCAAACAGGGATTTTATCCCATCCTTTCTGATCTCATTGACCTCTGCCTCATCTCTCTGATCCAGATCCTCTCTCCAATTTGTTTTATTCATCAATGCTTGATAGATGATCTCCTCTGCCTCTTTATCTGATATCAAACCTCTGCCATTCAATTCATTGATCGCATCCTGAATGTCCTCTTTGAGGAAATTGATGTTGTTGTAAAATGATGATTTTCCCATATTCATTCCTCCTTTTTCTTGACAGTTCCATCTCCAAAACATTTCTTGCATTTCTCGATATCCTGGAATGTCATTATTTCTCCCTCTCCATCGCATCG
>CAYSPQ010000313.1:0-3040 GCA_964432965.1 uncultured Desulfohalobiaceae bacterium | reverse complement strand
GTAGCCGACAGACGCATCTGCAACCCAAGGTTTATCAGGTCTTTTAGTTATTATGTTGATAACCCCGCCCATGGCGTTGGAGCCATAAATGGAGGAGCCTGGACCTTTAAGGACTTCGATGCGCTCAAGATTTGCCTGATTGACTCGGTTCCAGCGAAAATTGCCGGAATCTCCAATAGAGGCGGGCAGGCCATCTATCATCACTAAAGTGCGAGCTGGGACATCCCCACCTAAGCCTCGCATGGTTACTTGTGGCGAGAGTTCAAAGATACCGCGTGTCCTGTCTGTTTGGACCCCTGATATATGCTGCAGGAGCTCATCAACGCGTTGAAAGGGCATGTCCTCGATCTCCTCTGCCGTGATCGTCTCCACTCGACCTGGTATTCTCTCGGCTTCCGTGGGGAACTTTGTGCCTGTAACCACCATCTCCTCTAGAGCGGCTTCTTCCTCCTGCGCAACTGATTGTCCCGGGAAAAGGCAGGCCAACAAGAGAAGGGCTGCGGTAAAGCCGAGCAGGATAGAAATACAACGCATCACAGATCCTCCTTCATGCTTGCGCCCTGTTTGCAGTCATTGAATGAATCCGGCTGCCACAGGCTGTTGCAAAGGTCTGGTCCACTATCCGGTGGCGCCGGATTCCGCCTGTTGCCTCCTGCAGGAAAAGCAGGCATAGACAGCTACTCCCAGGGCAATTGTAGCGATCCCGAACAGGGAGCTTATGGGCCTGCTCTGCAGCACATGGTAGATTATCCATATGTTGACCCCTATGAAGAGAAGGGGAGTTAAGGGGTATCCCGGAGTTTTGTATCTGCTCACTATTTCCGGCCTGGTGATCCTGATCTTCATCAGCCCGATCACAGCGAGCATGGAAAAGATGGACAGGGTGAAACCTATATACATGAGGAGCGCGTCGAAGGTGGAAGTGATGATCATGATGCAGGCTATTGCCGCCTGCAGGATTATGGAGAGGGAAGGAGTGCGCCTTTCCGGGTTCACCCTGGAGAATCCGGTGAAGAAGACGCCGTCCTTGGACATGGCGTAGTAGATTCTGGGCCCGGTCATTACCATGGCGCTTATTGCGGAAAGGATGCCTATGGCCACTGCAAGGCTGAAGTAGGGAGTGGCTTGTGCCCCGAACAGGGACTTAGCTGAAAGTGCTCCCACTTCTATGACTCCCTTCATCTGCTCCACGGACATGGAGTAGACGTACACCAGGTTCAGGAGCAGGTAGAGGGCCATCACCGTAAGCGTGCCCACTATCAGGGATAAGGGTATATTCCTCTGCGGAGAGGAGATCTCGCCTCCCAGGTAGGCCGCAGCGTTCCACCCGCTGTAGGCGAAGTACACGAAAACCATGGACACTGCGAAGGCCTCGGCGGAAAACGTGGATATGCCCTTAGCTTGCATTAGGTGGCTGCTGGTTCCTTCGCCCAGGGTCAGGCCGGCTGTTATGAAGATCAGTATCAGGCCGAAGTTGGTTAGTGTCAGAAGATTCTGTATGCGGCTTCCAGCCGAGATGCTGTGGTAGTGCAGCAGGCTGAAGACAATAACCACACCCACTGCAACCAGATGAGCATAGCTGATGCGGGCCACCTGGAACCCGAATATCTCCAGCCCGGTGCCGGTTCCTGTTTCCAGGCCGAATGCGCTGAAGGCGTAAGTGGCGAAGGCTATGGCGGCTGCGGCTATGGGAGCGGAGAATCCCACCACCAGGGATATCCACCCGGAGAGAAAGGCGGAGAGGCCGCCGAAGCTCTCGCGAAGGAACACATATTCACCGCCGGCTCGGGGGAACTTTGCGCCGAGCTCTCCGTAGCAGAGAGCGCCGCACAGGGCGAATAGCCCGCCGCAGAGCCAGCAGAGCAGTAGCATCAGGGGGTCTTCCAGTTCCTGCATTGCCAGCCCGGATGTGGTGAAGATCCCGGTGCCGATCATGTTGGAGATAACCAGCACGGTAGCGGTGAAAAAGCCGATCTGCCGCAATAGGTCGCCTCTCTGTTCCTGCGCGTTCGCCATGGTGAACTTCTCCTCCTGTGTTCCGCCAGCACCGCAGAGGGGTCAGTCTCTATGCAGCGTGCTTCCGGAGGGCTCCGGCAAGCATGGTGCTGCTAGTGCACCGCCTCTCCCATAAAGACCATGCCCAACCAATCCTCCGGATGTTGTTTGCTTTTTTCGTAGATGTCCTCCAGGGTTCCCCTGATAACTTCCTCTTTCTCCGGATAGCCGGCATAATAGACGATCGCTGCCGGAAGATCCTCCGGATAGTGCTTTTTCATTTCCCGGGTTAGCTCCTTCAGGGAATCAAGGGCCATATAGAGGACCATCGTGGGTTTGTATTGAGCCATGTCCTTGAGAAGATCGGTTGCCTGCTGATCTTCCTCCCCCAGCAGAGAGCTTGCGGAGGTGAGCATTATGAAGCCGGCCTCCCCGATCATGGGTTGCTCCAATGCGGCGCTAGCGGCGTTGAAGGCACTGATGCCCGGGATGACCTCCATATGCTCCCTGGGAAAGTCCTCCAGCAGCCAGCCCAGAGAGGGGCCATAGACGCAGGGATCGCCACTGTCCACCATGGCCACACTCCTACCCTCCCGGATGTGCTCCATGGCGAACTCTCGTACTTCGGAGCTCCTTTCCTCCACGCGCTCAAGCCATTTGCTGCGGTTCTCCCGTCTCAGCTCGGAGGCGTCGCCCCCGTGTATCCCGTCCCAGGGATTGAAGGCATACTTTTCATCAGTTATGTGCTCCGAAAATCTCTGCTTGGTGTCCTTGTGGGAAAGTATTCTGTGGGAGTCCTGCAGGGCCTGCAGAGCCATGGGCGCTGCCAGCTCCGGACCGCTGGGCCCGGAGCCGATCACGTAGAGCTTTCCGGTTTCCTGGGAATGCGCCGTCGATGCTCCGGTAAGAAGCAGAAGGCTCGCCAGTAGGACAAACCAGAAGCAGATTGGTGACTTAAGCATGGTTTTCTCCTTTGGTTTTTCAGTTGTCTTTTACAGGTCAGGGGCTCCGATTATGCTTTTTTGCTAAGTTAGTGTTATTATTT
>CAYSPQ010000312.1:2711-3045 GCA_964432965.1 uncultured Desulfohalobiaceae bacterium | reverse complement strand
CAAGGGCGTAGAGAACACGCAAGAGGCAGTAACGGAATTGATGCACGAATTGCACAAGGAACACGTTTTCGGATAGGGAGATGCGGAATGCAAGCCACTAACAGTGTGCTGGTTTTTCTGGAGCAAAGGGATGGAGAGATAGCCCATGTGAGCTTGGAACTGCTGGGCAAGGCCGAGGATCTGGCCAGGACTCTCGGGGTGGAAGTGGAAGGGGTTTTTGTGGGTCACGGTTTGCAGGAGAAGGAGCTTCTTCGGCTGGGAAGCTACGGCTGCAGCAGGGTATACCGGGTGCAGGATGAGCGCTTGAGGCACTTCACGTCTCTGCCCTTTGCCC
>CAYSPQ010000312.1:0-2701 GCA_964432965.1 uncultured Desulfohalobiaceae bacterium | reverse complement strand
CCCGTGCGGTGGAGGAAATTGTCCGGGGATGCGACCCTCAGATCGTGCTCTTTGGAGCGACCACTACCGGCAGGGATTTGGCGCCCAGAGTGGCCTCCGCGCTTAATTGCGGACTGACCGCGGACTGTACCGACCTCCGAGTCGACGAGTACAAGGTGGGCAAAAAGGTCTGGCCCAACACCCTGCATCAAATACGCCCGGCCTGGGGTGGAAATATCATTGCCACCATCGTTTCCCCGGAGAGCAGACCCAGTATGGCCACTGTGCGGGAGGGGGTAATGCCCATGCCCGAGCCAAGCGAGCATGTAGAGGCAAGGGTCTTGGATGTGGAAGTTGGTTTTTTCGAGCAGGACTTTCTCACGGATGTTTTGCGTGTACACCAGGCAGAGAAGAGGGTGGATCTGCGCAAGGCCAAGATAATTGTAGCCGCAGGCATGGGGGCAAGCGACGAGCGTTCCCTGCAGCTGGTGCAAGAGCTGGCCCGGGTTCTGGGAGGGGAGTTCGCCGGATCCCGACCGGTGATAGATGCAGGTCTTTTGCCGCAGGAACGACAAGTGGGACAGACCGGGACAACGGTTCGCCCCAATTTGTATATAGCTTGCGGCATATCCGGACAGGTTCAACACCTTGCAGGCATGCAGGAATCCAAGCGGATCCTGGCCATAAACAGCGATCCGGAGGCTCCCATATTCGATGCGGCCCACTACGCCATCCAGGGCGAAGTAGCGGATGTGATTCCCAAGATGATAAAGGCCTATAAGGAGAGCCTGGCCTGAACAGCATTTTATTGCTGGGCTATGATGTTGTTGCTTTTCTTTATTAGAGGGAGTTAGAACTGGTCTCGACTTCCTGGTCCGAGTATGGAGCCATTAGGAAGAAATCGAGCCAACATCTGGAAACAGGAGGATAGGAGGTGGAGATTGGCCAATTTCTATCAAGACAATAGTGATCTTGCCTTTCACTTGAATCATGGCGGACACGCGGAGATGGAGCGAATAATCCGGCTACAGGAGGGGGATTTCCAGGAAAAGGATGCCTTTGCCCACGCTCCAGTAGACGTCTCCGACGCCCTGGACAACTACAGCCGTGTTCTGGAAGTAGTGGGCGAAATAGCCGGAGACAGAGTGGCACCACTGGCCAGGGAGGTGGACAGGGAGGAAGCCCGGCTGGAGCACGGCGAGGTACGCTATGCGGAAGGAACTCGCAAGGCCCTGCACAAGCTGAGCCAGGCGGAACTGATGGGCTTTACCCTTCCCCGGGAGTACGGAGGAATCAATTGTCCCAAGACGGTTTATTCCCTGGCCATAGAGATTATCTCCAGGGCGGATGCCTCTTTGATGAATCTTTTCGGCCTGCAGGAGATAGCGGATACTATCTACAAATTCGGCAGCGAGCGGCAAAAGCAAGAGTATCTTCCCCGGTTCGCCGCTGGTGAGGTAACCGGGGCAATGGCCTTGACCGAGCCGGACGCCGGCTCCGACTTGCAGGCCATCCGTTTGCGTGCGGAACAGGAGGATGACGGCACCTGGCGCTTGAGCGGGGTCAAAAGATTCATCACCAATGGGTGCGGAGATGTGGTCCTTGTCCTGGCCCGCAGCGAGTCGGGCTCCAGTAGTGGCAGGGGCTTGTCCCTTTTTATCTACCAGCGCGAGCAGAATATGCGCATCAGGCGCCTAGAGGACAAGCTGGGGATACATGGGTCCCCCACCTGCGAGATGCAGTTCAACAAGGCTCCGGCAGAGCTTTTGGGAAGGCGCAAAATGGGCCTTATTCGATATACCCTTTCCCTGATGAACGGGGCCAGGCTGGCTGTGGCCGCGCAGGCGGTGGGCATAGCTGAAGCCGCATTCAGGGAGGCACTGTCCTATGCGGAGCATCGCAAACAGTTCCGCACATCCATAGTGGAATTCCCCGCAGTGCGGGAGATGCTTGCCGAAATGCGGATCAACATAGAGGCAGCCAGAAGCTTAATGATGGAGACTTCCCGCATCGTGGATGTCCAGGAGCTTCTGGAGAAGGAGATGGAAAGGGATGACACCGGTGACAAGCAGCTAAAGGAGGAAGCTCGCCGCTATTCCCGTTACGCTGCCTTTTTTACTCCGGCCATCAAGATATTCGCCACGGAAATGGCCAACAAGGTATGCTACGATGCCTTGCAGGTGCACGGCGGACCGGGTTATACTAGGGATTTCGAGGTGGAGAGGTTGTATCGCGACGCACGGATCACCAACATCTACGAGGGCACTACGCAGTTGCAGGTAGTGGCCGCTATTGGCGGGCTGGTAACCGGAGTGGTTTCCGAGCGGCTGGACGAGTACGAGGCAACCTACGATTTTTCCTCAGTGGAACCCATGTTTTCCGGGGCCAAAGAGCTGCGGGACAAACTGGAGCAAGCAGTGAGCACGGTCAGACAGCAAAATGAGGCGCAAATTCAACAGTATCATGCCCATCGCTTGCTGAACATGGCCAATGACACCATAATGTCCTACCTTTTATGCATAGATGCCCTCTACAACCCGGAAAAAGCCGAGACAGCCAGGATATTTCTGGCTGGAGCCAGAAGTCGAGGTGGAGCAGCTCTTTCCTTCATCCAGGAGACAGAGGGTCAGTTTCGGCACAGCCGCCTGGAGCTGCACAAGGGCTGAGCAAGCTGCCCTTTCATGCAAGGAGTAGGGAAGACAAAGGAAGCATCTTCAATGTT
>CAYSPQ010000311.1:0-3061 GCA_964432965.1 uncultured Desulfohalobiaceae bacterium | reverse complement strand
GGGAAGGAACTCTGCCGGCTCAGCACCGGGATGTCATCTGACCCCCTGAGCGGTTTAGGCACCGTGCAGCGTCCTGCTCAGCAAGGGATTGGCGTGAATGTAATGAGAGCGCGGGGACAAAGCCGTTCGTTGGCTTTGTTGGGTTCTCGTATAATGTATTTTTTCATTAATAGCTGCATTGCCATCCGGGTGTCAACATCCAGCACTGGGTATATTCTGGTAGCTCCCGTGTTTTCCTGCGGGGTCGATATTGGTACAATCCTTTCTTGTGTCTCCTCTCCCGTTGCCCTTCCTCAGTTGCCATTATACACTATGAGAAAGGCTGCCGTTTCCAGAAAAAAATCACCAGAGTTAGTCAGGACAAGGATGTGACTGCAAAAATTTAAAATCAGTTAATGGCTTTTAATCATGGTGCTCTAACGCCTTGATATTTCAGTCTTCTCCATAAAACCTTGTCTTTGTTTCACTGGGCTCCTCTGTCTTCTGTTATCTGCGCCTAAAAAAAGACTTTTTGCAGACACATCATTACAGGGAAAGGCGTTCTATAAACTCCCGCTATATGCGGTTGATTCCCTTTTGAAAATGCGGCTGCCCTGCCTTTAATGCAAAGAAAGCGGAGACCTGGTCATGGTATTTCCCTTCTTCAGGAGAAAAGGTCACAAGCAGGAACATTTTTCCCTGTCCGAGAATTTTCGACTCATGGAGAGGGAGCATCCACCCTATGACGTCCCTCTGGATGGCCTGGAGCTCAGGGACAACAAGATCGATCTTCTCCTGGAGGAGTTTGTCCAGCAGAAGCATCCCTTGCTGCACATGTACGTCCCCCATGAAAGTGAAGATCATCTATACGACTTTCAATTGAGCCGAATCGAGCGCAAAACCATCGTCTTGGCGAGTCTTTCCATGCATGAGGAGGCCTTTGCCTTTCTCAGGAATTACAGCCCTGTCAGATTTGCTTTCGAGCACGAGTACTATACCTACAGGCTTGAAATTGATGTGTTGGGTATACTGGATGAAGAGGGCACTTTTCTGGCGGAAAAACCGGACAGAATATACATGGACCGCAGAAGCCACAAGAGATATCAGCTCTGGCCCGTCCATAAAGCTTATTTCAACGGTATGCAGGTGCAGGACTTGTCGCAGCAGGGAGTAAGAGCAAGGAGCCAGGAGAGGCTGAGCTCCGAGACCATAGAAAATGCTTACCTGGAACTTCCCGCAGTGTACAATCCGGAGACCGAGGAATGCTTATACCATGGTTCGCAAGTGGAGGTCCCCAAAGCGGTGCTGAAGACCCATTTTAAGCACGGAGAGCATTATTATAACGGCTTCTATTTCGATCAGGAGTGGGAGGACGAGAAGAAAAAGAAGCTCAACGACTTTCTTCTGGCGGTTCGCAAGTACAATTTCTACAGCTGAAATTGCGTTGTCGCCATAAAGGCAAAACAGGTACGCTCCGATAAGGAGAAATATACTATATGCAGCCTAGCAATCTGAACAGGCCCAATAGCCAGGTCATAGAACATGGCTGTTCCCATCGCCCACGGCGTCTCTCCTTCCCCACCCAATTTTCGCAGGAGGCTGGATGAGCTTAGGCCCGGATTCACAGAATAATCCTATTTTGGACTCTCTCCAGGAGATGGTTGCCCGCCTGGACACAGAGCTGCGCATCCAATGGGCAAACAGGGCTTATGCGGATGCTCTCGGCGCAGAGTCTAAAGATCTGAGCGGAACTGCCTGCTACAGCGGTCGAAGACGGCGGGGCGCGGCTCGCCTGCCGATCCCTTTCGAGATTCGGAAAACGGACATGGATGCCCCTGAAAAGCCGCAGGAGACCCGATAATGAGGTATTCGAATCCGCTGCGCGCTCCGTCCCCGGGAAACATTGACCTCGCCATGGCGGTCCTCAACAGCACCGAGGACAGCGCGATCTTCGCGCTGGATCCCGAATACCGGTACCTGGTCTTCAATGACTGCCACCGCCGGTTTATCCAAAACATCTGGGGGGTCACACCGCGGATCGGAATGAACATGATCGAGGAGGTCATCCTTGATCCCGATGACCGGCGCAAGGCGAGGCTCAACTTCGACCGCGTCCTGAATGGCGAGAGCTTTACGATCACTGAAAGCTATGGGGACGGGATCAACCACGAAAGGCGTTGGTACGACAACAACTACTCCCCACTATACTCTCCCGAAACG
The DNA here is from genome assembly GCA_964432965.1 of uncultured Desulfohalobiaceae bacterium. Classification (GTDB taxonomy): domain Bacteria; phylum Desulfobacterota; class Desulfovibrionia; order Desulfovibrionales; family Desulfothermaceae; genus JAIPDU01. The sequence continues at coordinate 862 of CAYSPQ010000311.1, read as the reverse complement.
GGGGCGATCATCGGGGTCACGGTCATTCTGATGGACGTGACGCGCCGCGTCGAGGCCGAGGCCGCGCTGCAGGACTCGGAGCGCTTCCTGCGCTCCACCCTGGACGGCATAAGCGCTCACATCGCCGTCCTGGACGAGCAGGGCGAAATTGTGCTCGTAAACAAGGCTTGGCGGGACTTTGCAGAGGAAGGCGGAACTCCCGCGGAGCGTGTTTCCGAAGGGGTGAACTATCTCAGCGTGTGTTATAATGCGCAAGGGGAAAACGCAGAGGAGGCCAAAGAGTTCGCCAAGGGGATTATGGAGGTGGTTTCCGGGGAGCGGGAGCTCTTCAGCTTGGAATATCCCTGTTCCACCCCGCAGCGTGAGCTGTGGTTCCTGGAACGTGTTACACCCTTCCTGGAAGCGCCGCCTCGGCGCGCAGTTGTAGCCCACCTGGACATCACCGAGCGCAAGGAGGCGGAGGAGCAACTGCAGATCCTCTTCGATCATGCGCCTTTGATCATGTTGCTAGTGGACAGCGAGGGAAAGATCCATAAATCCAACGCCTACACCACCGATTTTGTGAACAGGAGCGCAGCGGAAATCCAGGGGAAGCAACCAGGCGAGGTCCTCCGCTGCCTGTATCATCTGCACGACCCGCGCGGATGCGGCTTCGGGCCGCAATGCGCCCAGTGCACCATCCGAAATACCGTGAGCCAGACCCTGCAAACAGGAAGCAGCTATAGCCATGTGGAGGCCAGCTTGCAGATGCTCCGCCAGGAGCAGGAAGAGGAATTCACCTTTCTTTTGTTTACCACATTGCTACACTACGGGGATCATCCCTTGGTACTGCTCTCCATAATGGATATCACTGAGCAAAAGA
>CAYSPQ010000310.1:0-3083 GCA_964432965.1 uncultured Desulfohalobiaceae bacterium | reverse complement strand
GCTCGTTGAGTCCAGACTGAATGGAGAGCACACAGGGCAACTCTATTTCGTTGACCTCCTGATTGCCGCCCTCGATCTCTCGGCCTACCTTCAGGCTGCTTCCCCCGCCGATCTCGATCTCGTTGACCAGGGAGGCATAGGGATAATCCAAGAGTGCGGCCAGCATGCCGCCAATTTGAGCCGCACCCTCTTCGCTCTGCGCTCCGGTCATGACCAGATCGTAGTTGCCCTGCTGAACCACGGCCTTAAGGATGGTTGCCACCCCCCGGCCGTCGGAGCCCTCAAAGGCGTCATCTGAGACCAGGATGCCCTGGTCCGCTCCCATGGCCATCTCCCGGCGCAACACTTCTTCCGCTTCCTCCTCACCAACGCTGACCACGGTCACGTGTCCGCCGTGCTTTTCCTTGATCTGGATCGCTTCCTCCACAGCGTAGTTGTCCCACTCGTTAACGGAATAGACCAGATCCTCCCTTTCGATGTCGGAGCCGTCGCTCTTGATTTCGATCTCGTTTTCCGTGGGGTCCGGTACCCGTTTTACGCAAACAAGGATATTCATAGAACCTTCCTCCAGCTTGTTATACAGTTTGCAGCGATTTATCGTTACCTATCCTTCAGCCGGAACAACAGGAAACAAGAACTCAACGCTTGTCCCAGTCCAGTTGCTGGGCAACTAGCTCAGTTAAATCCATGGCGACCACGCTTCCTTCCAGTCCGCTTGTCTTGATTCCGTCCTCCAGGTTGATCAGGCAGAAGGGACAGGTACTGACCACAAGATTGGCCCCGGTCTTCTTGACCATTTCCATGCGAGCCTGGCCCATTCTCTTTTCCTCCTCGGGGGCCTCGTAGAAGAGCATCAGCCCACCGCCGCCGCAACAGAAGGAACTGTCCCTGCTGCGCTCCATCTCCACTCTGCTCAGGCCGGAGATGGAATCTAGAACCTGGCGCGGGGTGTCGTAGAGGAGGTTATGCCGACCCATATAGCAAGGATCGTGGTAGGTGACAACAGTGCCCTGCTCCTGCATGGGTTTTAGCTTAATCACTCCGGAGCGGATGTTGTCCAGGATGAACTGGCTCATGTGCTGGGCCTCAGGAATTCCCTGTCCTTTGTAGTCCTTGTTCAGGGCATTGAAGGCGTGCGGGTCTGGAGTAAGTATGTTGCTCGCCCCGCTGGACTGGATGGCCTGGACGTTGGCCTCGCGCAGAGTCTGAAAGAGCATCTCCTCGCCGAAGCGGCGCACTTCGTGGCCGCTGTCCTTTTCCGACTTGCCCAGGGAGCCGAAGTCCACCCCGCAGTAGTGGAGAATGGTGGCCGAAGCGCGAGCTATCTCCTGTAGCCTTTCGTCGTAGGAAATGGCACTGTCCGCAAAGAACAGTGTCTGCACCTCTTCCTTGCCCCCGGCGGTCTTGACCTGGACCTCCTCGGGCAAGGACTGGGTCCATTCCGTGCGCTTCTTTTCCATCTTGCCGTAGGGGTTGCCCCGTTTCTCCAGGGCGCCCAAGGGCTTCTGCAGGGATTGCGGCACATTGCCTTCGTCCACCATGGCCCGGCGCAGATCCACCATCTTGTCTATGTACTCGTTCATCACCGGGCACTCTTCCTCGCATGCCCCGCAGGTGGTACAGGACCAGATCTCGTCCTCCTCGTAGACATTGCCCATGAGGTTTTCCCTGGGCTTTGCCTCTCCCAGCACCGGAAAGCGATCAAAGGCGTGGTCCCGGGCCTTTATGGAGACAAAGCGGGGAGAGAGTGGCCTGCCCACGGTGTTGGCCGGGCAGTTGTCCGAGCATCTGCCGCAGTCCACGCAGGTGTAGAAGTCGAGCTGATGCTTCCAGGTAAAGTCCTCCAGGGTCTTTACCCCGAAGGATTCCAGATTGTCCAGCTCTTCGTCGCTTACTCCCCAGCGCACGGGCTTTACCTGACCGCGATCCAGCTTCATGAAGACCACGTTGAAGATGGAGGTGATTACGTGGAAGTGCTTGCCGAAGGGCAGATAACAGAGAAAGAAGAAGAAGATAAGATCGTGCAGGAAGTAGGCCGCGGAGTGTATTGGCTGCAGAGTGGAGATGGAGGCGCCGCTCAGAAGGTGGCTGAATAGCCAGGCCAGGCTCAGGGCAGCGGGAGTGTCCACCGCCATCCCCTCCTGCATATGTGCGGCTACGTCCGCGCCCTTGAACAGGCTTTCGGTGAGCATTAGCCCTCCAATGAGGGCGAGAACGAAGACTGCCTCCCAGGTGTGGTCCTCGCCGTACTTGGCCGGGACCTTGTAGCGCTCCGGCTGAAAGAAGACCCTGCGCACAGCGGCTATAATGCAGGCTATGAGCACGATGGTCGCCGCGTACACCTTGAGGACCTCGTAGACCGATCCGGCTGCACCTTCCAGACCGGGAAAGACAAAGCCTGGATAGAAGCCGACTATGACCAGGCTCAGAGTCTGGATGGAGAGGATGATGAAGCCGGCAAAGATAAGGATGTGTATGATGCCGGCCACCATGTAGCGAGGTTGCTTGTATTGGGCCAGCCAATAGACCAGCACGTTTTTGATGCGAGTGCCGAAGCGGTCGAATCTGGGGTCGGATTCACCCTTGCTCAGAGGGATGAGCCGTCTGGCTATGATGTAGAGGAAGGCGGCAGTACCCACCACCGTGATGAGCAGAGCGAAGAAGTATCCGGGCAGTCCCAGAAGAGAGATCATTGCCGGGGGAGTCAATACGTATTCCATAGGCGTGGTCCTTGTCCTGCCTTTTGCCTTTCACAACAAGGGTCCCCGCTAAGAGAGGCAGAACTGGCTAGCATGCGGAAACCGCCTCGTGGTCGGGCAAAAATTTAAGATAGAGAATAGGCAAACAGGAAAAAGAAAGTATTAAACGGGAATCGCCGAGCATGTTGCTGCGGAATCGCCCCAGCTGGCCGCTTGCGGTGTGAAGGCTACCGGCTAGGGCGACGCAGCTGAAACTACTTGCCTCCGAAGTGATCGTCTTCGATGTCCGCTGCGGTGGAGTCCAGATTGTTGATGAGGTCCATCTTGCCCAGGGTGATGGGCAGCGCGGAGTTCACGAAGTACTCCAGGCTCTTGATCTGTCCC
>CAYSPQ010000309.1:1722-3084 GCA_964432965.1 uncultured Desulfohalobiaceae bacterium | reverse complement strand
GATACCAAGGGCCTCATCCGGCAGCACCAGTTCAACAAGGTGGAGCTGGTGCGTTTTGCTCATCCCGAGGATTCGGAGAATCAGCTGGAAATATTGCTGCGCGACGCGGAAAGGATCCTGCAGCTTCTGGAGCAGCCCTATCGGGTGGTAAACCTTTGCACAGGGGATCTGGGGTTTTCCGCCTGCAAGACCTACGATGTGGAGATTTGGCTCCCCGGCCAGGGAACCTTTCGAGAGATCTCCTCCTGCTCCAATTGCGGCGACTTTCAGGCGCGCAGGGCAAATATTCGCTTCAAGCCACAGGCGAGCAAGGGATCCGAATTCCTGCATACCCTGAACGGCAGCGGCATGGCTGTGGGCAGGACCTTGCTGGCCATCCTGGAGAACAATCAGCAAAGCGACGGCTCGGTCCGGATCCCCGAAGCTTTGCGGCCCTATATGAACGGCACGGACTATATCCGTCCCCGAGGGTAAGCACATTGCCTTGCTTGACAAAACCAAGGCTTTATCTTAAAAATACTTTTTGCAGTTCATTGGCCCATAGTGGTAAGTTGAAGATTTATTTGAAAGCAACCGACCCATGGGAGGTGCTCTGACTCCTCCTTGGGAGGGGGTCGTTAACTCAGCTGGTAGAGTATCGGCCTTTTAAGCCGAGAGTCGCAGGTTCGAATCCTGCACGACCCACCATAGAGTCCCCATCGTCTAGCACGGTCCAGGACACCGGCCTCTCACGCCGGAGACAGGGGTTCAAATCCCCTTGGGGACGCCATTTCGAAAAGGGCCGCGAAGCAATGCTTCGCGGCCCTTTTTTTTCCATTATCGTGTTTACCTCAGTTTGTGCCCTTGGTACGTATATGATTGGTCTCGAATATCGTAAATGATACATTCAATTATCCTGTTCTCATGTTCCATGGAGCGATTATTGGCAGGATTAGAGCCGTGCCATATTGAAAGGGAGCAAGGCTTGAACGAGGAATGATCTCTGCAAAGCTGGCCAACTACGGCACCTGGGGTGCTGAGTCCAGCCCGTGTAAACGCTATGCTCGTTAGGAATCACCCTACAGGAAATCGATGCCTACTTGCTGGATTATCAGCTGACCTAACGGAGCTGGGAAGACCATCTTAGCTCTGAAGTATCTTCCCGGCGTGGTTGGATGCCTCAATTTCATCAATGCTGATTTGATCGCCTCAGGTATGTCGCCCTTGGCTCCTGAATCGGAACAGCTTACCGCTCTTCAGACTGGCGTGTAGAGTTCATCTACCTCGCATTGCCAGACCCAGAAATGGCCAAGCAGCGCGTTGCCGAACGTAAAGACCACGGCGGACATGGCATTCCAGAAGGTGATGTCGAGCGCCGCTACT
>CAYSPQ010000309.1:0-1712 GCA_964432965.1 uncultured Desulfohalobiaceae bacterium | reverse complement strand
GTATACGCAGCTGAGGTGGACAAAACAGTTTGCCTCCTCAATAGTGGTGTTTATCCTGAGCTGATATTTATTCAACATAGTAAAGCGCGTCAGGTAGCCCTTTCAAATATGATGGACTGGTTGCTTGCCAAGGTGGATGAATGATGCAAAGAAATCAATCCGAGGAAAAGGTCCTTCAGGCATTGCGCGAGGCTGTGGGCGAGGCCTTGGAAAGAAAACGCCGCTTGGGTCAGTATGCCGTTTTCTGGGAAGATGGCGCCGCATCGTTCTGCGCTGAGAGGATGCTCCTGAGCAGGAACAGAAACAGGATAGAAAGCCGAAAGCGGAAAAACAAGGCTGAAGACAAGCACCTTTCCTTTCCTGACGATGTTCTATTTCAGTTGACGGGTTCAAATTCCCTGGGGACGCCATTTTCAGGCCCCGGCAAATCTCCGGGGCCTTTTTAGGTACACTTTCCACCTTCTGATCCTGCTATGCATCTCCCGGAGTCGGATTGATAACCAGTGCCGTCCTTATATACTGAACCTTTCCTTGAGTTTGCTCTCAAAAATCGCTTGTAAAGGACACAGTGGGTTCAAGATTGTTGATTATCCGCTCCTGGTAATCGGGGTCTGGTAAAAGCGATTCCTTACCAGAGCAGAGTCTTTATATTACAAACCCACCCATGCAACCCTTATCCAGAACCAGACACACTAACCAATAATTCCAACCGGCAAAAAAACTGCCAGCATGCCAACACCCGCACCACTATTCCCTTGGTTTTGTCCGAGCTGCCCAGGGCAGTCCCCGCTTTTCCTATCTGCTTAACCATGCATCGGCATCGCCCGCGTGCTGTACCATGATCCAGACGTGCTCATCCTGGACAAGGCCACCTCCACGCTGGACAACTTGACCGAGAAGGCTGTCATTGATGCGGTGCACAACCTTTCCAGACAGAAAACAATCATCATGATTGCCCATAGGCATAGGCTGCGCTACAAGGCTACCTATCCGCTTGAGGAGATGGAGCTAGATATCAAAGAACTTGCCGATGCAATGGGATTTTCCGAGTTACAACTGAAGACTAAAGCACCTTTCAGTGTACACACTTTTTGATCATGATATTTTAATATATTTCAAGTAGTTATATGATATTTTGGCAGCAGCCGTAGTAAAGTCACGCTAGGGGGTTTTGGGTTTGATGCCATTTCCCCCAAATTTGTGTCCAATCAGACTATAACCCGGACCATAACCTCCCTAAGGAGGCCCAGGGATTTACCACTTTTCGTATTGCTTGACATTTTACTTCAACAAATAGGAAAATAGTATAATACATTTATCCTCTTGGTCAGTGTATCTGGATGGAAAGGTTCAATGCAGTAAAAGCAGAGAGGGGCATAATGAAAGGATGGTCGCTTCCCGGTATGCGGAGAGCAGGAGCGCAGTACTCGGGGATGAGGTGTTTGTTATTGCAATTCGCGGTGCTGCTCTTGCTGCTGGGTCTAGTGGGCTGTGACTACGGAGGCAATGACGGGGTTTCTGCTGCAGGGGAAGGATCCGAGCAAGGGCAGGAGCGGCCTGCGGGAATGGAAGGTGAGCTGTTCGAAGCAGGGGCTTTTGAGGATCCGGATACCTGCGCGGGCTGTCACCAGGACATATTTTCCGCCTGGTCCACAAGCAAGCACAGGTATGCTTGGCAGGATCCCTTCTATCAGCCGGATTACCTGCAGGCC
>CAYSPQ010000308.1:0-3084 GCA_964432965.1 uncultured Desulfohalobiaceae bacterium | reverse complement strand
AGCCGGGTTGATGGACAGAGTTCGTGCTAGCCTAGGAGGTTGTCGTTCGATTTATGTTTGCAAGAAGGAATAAATAAAAAATATGTTCTTGACGCATTGGACATGATATGTCATAGTAGTAAAAAATTTAGTTAAAATTGTGGAGGAGAAATGTTCTTTTTATATGAATAAACAAGAAAGGAGGGGAGCTATGTCCGAAGAACAGGCAAAGCACTATGATGTTAGATTGGAGGAAGAGTCTTATTACTATCCACCCGTAGACTTTATTGGACAAGCAAATTGCACGGATCCTGCAATCTATGATCGATTCAATTTAGAAAATTTTCCCTATTATTTCAGAGAACATGCAGAGATGCTGGATTGGGATCAGTATTGGCACACAATTTTTGACTCCAGTGATGCGCCCTGCTGGAAGTGGTTCGTGGGAGGAAGGCTGAACGCCAGCTACAATTGTGTGGACAGGCATCTGAAGGAGTACAGAAACAAGACTGCCCTGTATTTCGTTCCCGAGCCCGAGCACGAGCGCATTCAAAAGGTTACCTATCAGGAGCTGTACCGCCGGGTGAATGAAACAGCGGCAATCCTGCGCGACTTTGCCGGAGTGAAGGAGGGTGACCGGGTGACCCTGCACATGCCCATGACTCCAGAGTTGCCCATTACCATGCTGGCCTGCGCCAGGTTGGGAGCGATTCATTCCCAGGTGTTCTCCGGATTCAGCGGCAAGGCTTGCGGAGACCGCATCTGGGACTCGGAGAGCGAGGTGCTGGTTACCATGGACGCCTACTATCGCAGCGGCAAGCTTCTGGATCACAAGGAAAAAGCGGACGAGGCGGTGGAGGCGGCCAAAAACGCAGGCCAGAATGTAAACACTGTTTTGATTTGGAGCCGTTATCCCGGAAGCTATTCGGCGGACACACCACTAGTGGAAGGCAGGGACTATCTAATTGACAATCTGATCCAGGATTATCGCCGCAAGGAAGTGGAGCCGGTGTCCAGGCCAGCGGAGGAGCCTCTGTTCCTGATGTATACCAGCGGCTCCACTGGCAGGCCCAAGGGTTGCGTGCACAGCACAGGTGGGTATCTGGCCTATGTGGCCTGGATGTCCAAGTATGTGCAGGATATTCATCCCGAGGACGTGTATTGGTGCATGGCGGACATCGGCTGGATCACGGGCCATTCCTTCATTGTCTACGGCCCCTTGGCAGTAGCTGGAAGCACGGTGATCTACGAGGGCGTGCCCACCTATCCGGATCCTGGGCGGCCCTGGAGAGTCGCCGAAGAGCTGAACGTGAATATCTTCCACACAGCTCCCACCGCGATCCGGGGACTGAGAAAGGCGGGCGGAGATCTGCCACTGCAGTACAATCACCAGTTCAAGCATATGACCACTGTGGGCGAGCCGATCGAGCCCGAGGTCTGGCGCTGGTACTACAATGTGATCGGCAAGGGCAAGGCGGTGATCTGCGATACCTGGTGGATGACCGAGACCGGGGGATTTCTGTGCTCCACCATGCCTGCAATCGATCCCATGAAACCGGGAAGCGCCGGGCCCGGTCTGCCGGGGGTTTATCCCATGATGCTGGACGACGAGGGCAACGAAATCCAGCCCGGAGAAAACCGGGCGGGCAATCTCTGCATACGCAACCCCTGGCCGGGCTGCTTGCAGACCATATGGAAGAACCGCGAGCGTCTGCTCAAGACCTACTATCCCTACAACAAGAAACCAGATAGCACGGATTGGAGGGACTGGCCCTTCCTCTCCGGTGACGCGGCCATTATCTCCTCTGACAGGTACGTGCGGATCCTGGGTCGAATAGACGACGTTTTGAACGTGGCTGGCCACAGACTCGGAACCAAGGAGGTGGAATCCGCGGCCCTTACCGTGGACGAGGTGGCCGAGGCCGCAGTGGTGGCCCTGCAGGACGAGGTCAAGGGAAGCGTCCCGGATCTCTACGTGTCCGTGAAGCCGGGTGTGGACCCCAGCGACGATCTGGCCAAGCGCATCAGCCAGGCTGTCTCCGATGAGCTGGGCAAGATAGCCCGTCCGGCGAACGTGTACATCGTCCCCGACATGCCCAAGACCCGTTCCGGCAAGATCATGCGCCGAATTCTGGCCTCCATATCCAATCGCCAGGATGTGGGTGATGTCATGACCCTGGCCAACCCCGATGTGGTCGAGGAAATCAGACAGCAGGTACAGGGCTAGGCTGAACTCTGCGCTGGAGGGCTCTGAGCGGGCTAGTGCAGAAGCCTGGAGCCCTTCAGCGTCTAAACGGTCCATCCTTCAAATACCCAAGGAGTAAATCATGACCGACCAGAGTAAGATGCCGACTATAAGAATGGGCTGGGTGGTCACCTTTGCCGGACTAGCCATCAATCTTGCCCTGGGCGTGCTGTACGCTTGGAGCATTTTCCGCTCCGAGATAGAGCGAAGCATATTAGCAGGCGAGGATACTGCGGCCGGAGGATTCGATTGGCCCTTGGCCGCAATAAACGATCCCTATGCGGTATGTACCTTGGTTTTCGCCTTTTCCATGATTCCTGCGGGCAAGCTGAGGGACAAGTTCGGCCCCAGAAGCGCCGTGATACTTAGCGCCATCCTGGTGGGGCTGGGCTTTATTCTGATATCCTTGTCCACTTCCTATTGGGTGTGGATCCTGGGTTTCGGCGTTCTGGCCGGCTTCGGAATCGGCTGTGGCTACGCCTCGGCCACGCCGGCCGCACTGGCCTGGTTCCCACCACAGAAAGTAGGCCTAATAGCGGGATTGGTTGTTGCTGGCTTCGGCTTGGCCCCAGCCTATATCGCGCCCCTGACCAATCACATGATAGACCTCTATGGTCTAGTAAGCACTATGCAGATCCTGGGTATAGCTTTCTTCCTCGCCCTGATCATCCTGTCCTTTATCCTCGTCCAGCCGCCTCCTGGCTATGTTCCCCCGGAAAAGCCCGGAGGGTCCGCTAGCAAGATCCAGCCCGTAGGGGAATCCCCCCCGAGTGACGCGCTCAAGTCCAAGAATTTCTATCTCATTTGGCTGGCTTACTTTATCGGGGCAGGTGCCGGGCTCATGGTCATCAGCGCAATCA
>CAYSPQ010000307.1:0-3091 GCA_964432965.1 uncultured Desulfohalobiaceae bacterium | reverse complement strand
ACGATCATGCATCTGAAAAGTAAAGTCCACATTTCAATTTTTTGCAGATGCATCTTGCAAGGCAAATGGATGATCAAGGTATAGCAAAGCAGGGCTTGGATGCAAGCCTTGCCCGAGCAATCCCTGAGTGCAAATGTAATTGTGCCGCACTCCGGAACATACAGAAATGGTGCCTGAAGGGACCCAGGAAGGCCTTTCAGATTCTTCCGGACAAGAGCAGCAGAACCAAGGGCGTTTTTTGCAACCTCTGATTGGCGGCCTTTCAGCCAGGCTAAATTGAAGGGGCCAGAACCGCCGGAGCAAAGATGCAGTGAGATGCGGCCTGAACGGACTGCGCCAGAATTAACCGGCTGGGAAACGATAAGTGCGCTCGGCTCAACTCCTTCAGTTTATGGGTAGAGTGGCAGGTGAGATTTCCAGCTCCCTGTCCGGGTCACTCGCACAGTCAAATTGCTCAGTCTCGGCCAGGCGTTCGTAATGCCAACCGTCCTGGAGAGCAGCACCTCACCATGCACTTTGACCCTAACGCTTTATCAACAAGAACCAGAGCTTTAACAAACACCTGGTCACGCCCTGACTCGAGCCAGACAGGGAAAATCGAACAAGAAGAAATGCCGGGGAGTATCAAAACTGTGGCACCGCCGCCCCTGGGTCGATCTCTTGCGCCCTCTCTGCATCCTGCTCAGCCTGCTCCATCTCACCCATCTGCATGTATGCGGAAGCCCTGTTGCTGTAAGCCCTTGCAAATTCCGGATCTATCTCTATAGCCCGGGTGTAGTCCCGGACAGCTCCTTCCATGTCTCCCTTGTCGTAGAGGACTATTCCGCGATTATTGTAAGCCTCCGCAAATTCCGGCTCTTGCTCTATAGCCCGAGTAAAGTCCTCCTCGGCGCCCTGCAGATCACCCTGATCATACCTGGCCAGACCCCGGTTTTGGTAAGCCTCGACAAATTCCGGATCCAGCTGCGCAGCCTTTGTATAATCCTGAATCGCTCTTTCCAGATCTCCCTTATTGTATAGGGCAAGTCCGCGATTGTAGTGCGTAATAGCGCGATTGTGTTCACTAAGCTCATGCTCCAGGCATTGCGTGAAAAGCTCGACTCTTTGCTGCATATCATCGCTTGCCTCCGCATCCCTGCAAACCTGCGGCAACTGAGCAAAAGCCAGGTTATAGGAAAGAACGATCATGCACAGGGCAAAAATCCATATAGCACTCCAGCGACTGGACTTCATAAGCAACCTCCCTTTTCTAATTAATCGACAAAAGCTTGTTAAGCGCCCAAAATGCTACAATCCTTAAATGTATTCCGGGCCTATTTCTTGACAAGAGTAAACCGCATTGCTAGCTTTTTTTCGAACAATTGTTTGGTAGAATCCTATTTCATGGATAGCCATTTAGTATCAAATCTTCTTGATGAAAACAACGCAGACAGTGCCTTGTGTCTTGACACTCCAGGGGAATGAACACAGGAGAGTAAACCCATGGCCTTTAAGAGTATAGACTTCTTCAACCTGGACGAATTCCTGAGCAAAGAGGAAAAGCTAGTGCGGAGCTCCGTGCGGGAGTATATGAGTAAGGAAGTGGAGCCCCACGTGGCCGAGGCCTTTCATGGGGAAAATCCGCTGGACCTCAGGTCTATGGCTCCGCAAATGGGTGATCTGGGAATGCCGGGCGCCTTTCTGCCCGCGGAGTACGGCTGCCCGGAAGCGAACTATGTGGAATTCGGTCTCATCTGTCAGGAAGTGGAGCGGGTGGACAGCGCCCTGCGCAGTTTCGTGGCGGTTACCACGGGATTGGTCATGTATCCCATCTGGCGCTTCGGAAGCGAAGAGCAAAAGAGATACTGGCTCCCCAAACTGGCCAATGGAGAAGCAATCGGCTGTTATGGCCTCACGGAGCCCAATCACGGCTCCGACCCCGGCTCCATGGAGTCTACCGCGGAATGGGACGGCAGCCAGTGGATACTCAACGGCAGCAAGACCTGGATCACAGAAGCGGACATCGCAGACATGGCCGTCGTTTTCGCCAGGGATATCCAAGGGGGGAAAATCAAGGGCTTTATTCTGGAGAAAGGGACCAAAGGATTCACCCAGAGCCCCTTGGAGCAGAAGGGATCCATGCGGGCTGGAGGAGTCGGCGAACTGGGCATGCTCAACTGTTCCGTGCCCGAGGAGAACAGACTGCCTGATGCACAGGGGCTCAGGGCGCCCTTCAGCTGTCTCAATCAGGCCAGGTACGGCATTTCCTGGGGTGCACTGGGAGCGGCCATGGACTGCTACGAGACTGCGCTCAACTACTGCAAGCAGCGCACACAGTTCGGCGAGTCCCTTGTCTCCTATCAGCTAGTCCAGGACAAGCTGGTGCACATGTTCATGGAGATCAGCAAGGGTCAACTGGTCTCCTACCGGGTAGGCCGTCTCCTGGACGAGGGCCGATCCCAACCTGAGCAGATCTCTTTCGCCAAGAAGAACAACGTTTCCGCGGCCCGGATGTGCGCCAGAACCTCGCGGGAGCTTCTGGGAGCCAACGGTGTTTCCCTGGACTACTCTCCTATCCGTCACATGGCTAACCTGGAGAGCGTGTACACCTACGAGGGCACAAACGATATACACACACTGATTCTGGGCAAACACATCACCGGCACTCAAGCCTTTAAAAAGTAGGAAGGCAACCAGTGCCTAGCGGGAACATCCCCAGCCCAAGTATTCTCGAATAAAGAACAAAGGTGTCCAGAAAAGAAACCTTTAGACAGCCAATGGTGCAGGGTCTGAACTATGCGCCGGGCCTGTCAATCTCTGCGTGAGCTGGTTCCAGGCTCTGAAAAGTACATGATTCACTTCCGCCGCATATGAAAAAACTCTCAAAGGGACCGGGAGGATAGAAGAATTAGTGACAATAAAGTTACAGCATTGAGCTGACAATAAGTGATTTGCCCAAAGCCGTGTCGGAAACCCCAAATTCCGCATCGACCTCTGCGATAAGGAAACTCCACCTTGTCCCTGCCTTTCTTGATTGTCTCCAGGCTCTTGCCTGCTTCTTCCCATGTTTGAGCTACGTTTTCCCGCTAAACCTAGATCTCAATAAGCTGTG
>CAYSPQ010000306.1:0-3092 GCA_964432965.1 uncultured Desulfohalobiaceae bacterium | reverse complement strand
CTACCTCTGGGAGGATCCCGCCAGGCTCAGGCGCCCCTTCAAGGTGGACGAGCTGGTCCGCTTCGAAAAGGACACCCGCTTCATCATCCTGGGTGACGCGAGCATGGCCCCGTACGAGCTGATGGCCACGGACGGCTCCATCCACGTGGAGGAAAAGTCCGGCGAGCCCAGTGTGGAGAAACTGAAGTTCATCTCTCGCACTTTCCCCTGGTCCGTATGGCTCAACCCCCGCATGGAAAGGGAGTGGCCCTACACACGCACCATCGGCATGATCCGCGAGATCTTTCCCATGTTCGAGTTGAGCATATCCGGACTGGAAGAGGCGGTGGCCTATCTGCAGGGGGAAACCGCGCCGGCTTAGACGATGGCGCAGCGTTTTACCAATGACTACTGGCTACCGGCTACTGGCCACTGTCTATTGATCACCAGGTTATAGCCCGCCCAATCAGAAATAAGGGGAAAAGATCCAGCAGAGGGAGTCCCGGAAGCGTTCGTGGTAGGGCCTGCTGTCCACTTCCTCCAGGCTGGTCTCTTGGGAAACGGAGATGGTGGAGCGGATGTGATCGCTGAGCCTGCAGCCCAGGTCCGAGTCGAACACTTCCAGCACTACCTCGAAATTAAGGCGCAGGCTCCTGGGGTCCAAGTTTGCGGAACCCAGGATGGTATAGTAGTCGTCCAGGACGAAGAGCTTGGAGTGGGTGAAGGGAGGCGGCTGGTAAAAGACGCGTACTCCGTAGGTCAGAAGCTCCCAGAGCATGTTCCTGGTGGCCCAGTGCACGAAGGGCAGATTGTTCTTTTCCGGAAGCACTATGTTGACCTCTATGCCCCGCAGGGCCGCGGTCTGCAAGGCCCCTATCAGCTCCCTGGGGGGCAGGAAGTAGGGGGTCATGATGTTGATGCTCCTGTTGGCCACGGATACCGCCCCGCTCAGGATTACGTTCAGCTTGTTCAGATCCTCGTTGGGACCCACGGTGATGGTGCGGCAGGTGGCCTCTCCGTGGGCCTGGATATTGGTGCTGAGGGGCAATTGTCTCTCTCTGGTGGCGAAACCCCAGTCCTCCAGGAAGGCCTCTTCCATCTGGGAAACCACTGGTCCCTGCACCAGGAAGTGTACATCTCGGGCCGGCCTTTTGTTCTCCGAATCCTCCAGCAGGTGCCTGTCCCCTATGTTCATGCCCCCGGTGAATCCTGTGTTGCCGTCCACAATGAGCAGCTTGCGGTGATTCCTCAGATTGAGGAAGGGAAAGGGAGAAGTGAGTCTCACGGGAAGGAAGCGGGCGAAGGGAATTCCCTGACGCTGCATCAGCTTCCCGGCTCGGGGGCGGGAGTAGTATTCCCCCACTCCGTCCAGGAGGACCTTGACCTCCACCCCGCGCTCTACTGCCGAAGTCAGGGCCCGGATAAACCTTCTCCCGGTTTTGTCCGTGTCGAAGATGTAGGTAGCCAGGTAGACACGGCTTTTGGCTCGATTGATGGCTGCGAGCATGGAAGGGTAGGCCTGTTCACCATTATACAGCGGCTGTACCAGATTGCCCCCCAGCAAGGGCCTTTGGGTAACCGCCTGGGAAATCTGGGCTATGTGGCTTCTGGAGGGGACGCTGTGCCGTGCGAGGAGGGGCTCTAGCTCGGGAGGCTGCGAATCATCCTCCTCGAAGGCCTCGTCGGTTGCAGTGGAGGAGCGGAGAAAGGGCCATTGCCACTTGAGCTGCTGGGCCTTGGTCTGGACGCGGTTAATGCCCAGAAGGACATAAAGCACCGGGCCGAAGGGGGGCAGCAGCATGCAGGTCACGATCCAGGCCCAGGCAGCCTTGGGATCCCTTTTGTAGAAAAGGGCGTGCACGCTGGCAGCGATCTGGGCCAGGCCCACGAATAAAAGCAGGACCCAATTGAGCATCTTTTTCCCCGGAACGAGCCTTTCCGGGACTGGGCTCGCCTGTAAGGCTGCAACCAGAGATCAGCAGTCCCGGGAAGGGGATTCGAGATCACTTTGGAACAGGAGAAAGCCAGGAGGATTCAGCTTCAGAAAGTAGCTTGCCCGGATCGCGGAAAATCGCAAAGTCAGAGGGAGAATAAAGCAAAAAGGACAAAAGATCAAAGTTGCCTATATGTTGCCGGTGGTGACTACCTTTGCTATAGTTCCTTGATCGCTTCCCTGGCCGTATGATCCGTTTTAGCCTCTTTTGGCAGTTTCACGGAATTAAAAAGCGGAAGGAGGCAGGAGAAAATGCAAGACGCGAATCAAGTGCGGGAAAGCTGGGCCACGAGCATAGGCTTCATTCTGGCCGCATCCGGATCCGCGGTGGGATTGGGCAACATCTGGCGCTTTCCCTACATGGTCGGAGAGCACGGAGGAGCCGCCTTTCTGCTCATCTATCTGATCGCCATAGTCTTGATAGGCTATCCGGTGATGATCAACGAGATCACCCTGGGCCGCAAGACGCACCGCAATCCGGTGGGGGCCTTCAAGTCCCTGGCTCCGGGTACTCCCTGGTGGCTGGTGGGCGCCCTGGGAGTGTTAACCGGCTTCGTTATCCTGTCCTATTATAGCGTGATCGCTGGCTGGTCCCTGGCCTACATCTACAAGGTGGTCATTTCCGTTACCGCAGCCGAGATAGACCACTCTCAGGCCTTTATGGGCCACATCACTAGTGTGTGGGAACCCATAGGCTGGCACGCCCTGTTCATGATCCTGACAGTGGCTATTATTGCCACCGGGGTAGTGCGGGGGATCCAGAGATGGGTCACCATACTCATGCCCGCCATCCTGTTCATCTTGCTCGCCCTGGTTTTGCGCGCCGTAACCCTGCCCGGTGCTGGAGAGGGGCTGAGCTACTATCTGCAGCCTGATCTGGGGGAAATCACCTGGCGCTCCTTTCTGGCGGCTATAGGCCAGGCCTTTTTCACCCTGAGCCTGGGTATGGGCGCGATCATCACCTATGGGAGCTATCTGAGGGAAAAGGACGAGATTCCCGGAAAAGCAGCCTCTGTGGTGGGCCTGGATACCGGAATAGCCCTTATGGCGGGCCTGGCCATCTTCCCCGCGGTGTTCGCCCTGGGATTTTCTCCTGGCGAGGGCCCGGGACTGGTGTTCA
>CAYSPQ010000305.1:0-3099 GCA_964432965.1 uncultured Desulfohalobiaceae bacterium | reverse complement strand
GATCACCTTGGTGATCGCCTTTGTATTTCCCGGAATAATCCTGGAAGACATTATAACCGTATCGCCCTGATGAACCCGAAGCTGCCTGTGTGTTCCCTCAGACAGCCTGGTCAAAGCGGACATGGGCTCTCCCTGGGTCCCGGTGACCAGAAGCACTGTTTCCTCGTCCGGCACATCCCGGAGATCATCAAGTTCCAAAAACTGGTCCTCGGGTATATTAACGTGCCCCAGCCTGCGGGCAACTTCAATGTTGCTCACCAGGCTCCTCCCGCTAACGGCAACCCTGCGGCCGAACTTGAGAGCCAGATCGTATATCTCCTGGATCCTTTGCACATGGCTGGAGAACAGGGTCACCACTATGCGTCCTGAAGCGTGGGAGAAAATCTCCCGCAGGGCCTCCTTGACCTCGAACTCGGTCATGGCCCGCCCTTCTCGCTCAACATTGGTGGAATCGGAAAGCAACAGCTTAACTCCGGGTTGGGCAAACTCCTCCATTCCCTCCAGGTCAGTATAGTGCCCTCCCAAGGGATTCTGATCTATCTTGAAATCACCGGTATGCAACAAGCGCCCCACAGGTGTCTTAATACCCAGGGCGTAACCCTGTATGATGGAATGACAAACTGGAAAGAACCGAACGGAGAAATCTCCCAGAATGATGCTTTCGCGGGGCTCAACAGGACGCAGGGCAATGTTGTCCGGATCAATGTCGGAAAAATCCTGAAACTTGTTTTCCACCAGGGCCAGGGTAAACCTGGAACCGTAGAGAGGGACGTTTATATCACTCAAGAGCCAGGGCAGGGCCCCTATATGATCTTCATGGGCGTGGGTGAGCACGATACCTTCTATCTTGTCCTTCTTGTGTAGCAAAAAATCCAGCCTGGGTATTAGGACATCTATGCCGTAGTGGAAATCGTCCGGGAACATCAGCCCACAGTCTACGACCAGTGCGCTGTTCTCGCTCTCCAGGAGCATGCAGTTCTGCCCGATCTCGCCCAGACCCCCCAAAGGGTATAGGGTTACCCAGTTGCCTCTTTCTCCCATTTCCTAAGCTCCTGAAGTTCCTTTTGCATGGTGCTCCTCACCTCTTCTTTCAATATCTCCCTGTCCTTGAGACTGTAGCTCCCTTGCACATCCATGGGCTCCAGGGCTTTGACCCTGATCCTCGCCGGCCGCATGGTCTTGGCTCCCCTGGGCAGAGACTCTCTTGTGCCGTCCAGGACAATCGGAACCATGGGCAAGCCGCTTTTGAGCACTATAATGAAGGCCCCGCTTTGAAAGGGCAGGAGTTCCTCTGCCTGGCTGTTGCGAGTGCCTTCGGGGAATATCAGTGCTGATTCTCCCTGCTTTAAAGCCTGCACCACTCTCTCCAGATCTTTCATCCCCTGGCGCCTGTTCTCCCGATTTACGGAGAAATGACCGGTGTGCCACATCCCGGGGCCGAAAATGGGAATCCGGAACAGAGAGTCCTTGGCCAAGAAGCGAAGGTCCAGATCCGGAAAAAGGGAAAGGATGAGAGGTATATCCAAATAACTCTGGTGATTGGAGATAAAGACATAATTCCCACCGGGTTCCAGGTAGGGCAGATCCGTCTCCAATCGCACTCCACTGGCAAACACAGCTGTTTTGGCCCACCACCGCTCCAGTCTGCGTCGCAGTGGCATGCTGCGGGGAACTCGACTCAATATTATTACCGCAAGAGAGATGACCAAGGTAACTGTCCCGAAGACAACCGCGAAATATCCGCTGCGCAGCAGGGCTCGCGGCAGCTCCAACACACCTTTATCCTCGCTGCTTCCCATAGAATCGGCTTGTGGCTTAGGTTTTGGATCACTGACAACTTTTCCGGGCCTTCCTTGGACAAGGACTCTGATAACTTAGATTGCTTACGGGCACAAGCCGCTGATTTGAGCTAAAAAAAGCCGTCCCCCACGGAACGGCTCTTACCCAAATATATGATTGCCTACAGTCAATTCGGGGTAGAGTAGCAACCACCCAGTACCAGTGCTATTGCGCCTTTTCCCGGACCTGCTCCAGAATAGCCTCCTGCACGTGGGCCGGGCACTCCGCATAGTGATCGAACTCCATGGAGAACACTCCCTGCCCTCCGGTCATGGCCCGAAGATCCGGGGCATATTGAAGGACCTCCGCCAGGGGAACATTGGCCCGAATATCGGTAATCCCTTGATGGCTCTCGTATCCCAGCACTTTGCCCCTGCGGCTGGAGATGTCACCGATCACATCTCCGGTGTATTCCTCGGGAACCTGAATATTGAGAGTCATGATGGGCTCGAGCAGTGTTAGCCCCGCCTTGTCCGCCGCTTTTTTGAAGGCCATGGACCCGGCCACCTTGAAGGCCTGTTCCGAGGAGTCCACACTGTGATAGGATCCGTCGTAGCAGCTAACCTTGAAGTCCACCACTGGATATCCAGCCAGAACCCCCTTCTGTGCCGCCTCCTGAATCCCCTGGTCCACAGCCGGTATATAGGACTTGGGAATCACTCCGCCCACGATCTGGTTTACGAATTCGTAGCCCTGTCCCCGGGACAAGGGCTCTATGCGGATCACGCAATCCCCGTATTGACCCCTGCCCCCGGTCTGTTTCTTGAATCTTCCCTGGGCGTCGGCACTGGCCTTCAAGGTTTCCTTGTAGGGAATCTTGGGAGTGCGCAGCTCGGCCTGCACCTTGCTCCTGCGCTTGATCCTCTCCAGGGCGATCTCGATATGCTGCTGTCCCATTCCGGACAGGAGAACATCCCCGGTATCCTCGTTGTGCTGCAGCTTAAGGCTTATATCCTCGTCCAGCAGTTTGTGCACGGCAATCATCAGCTTGTCCTCGTCCTCCCGGGAACCGGCTAGGGCGTAGGACAGGACGGGAGAAGGCAAGCTCGGCTTGGCATAACGGAAAGGGGCCTTTTCCGAACAAAGCACGTCCCCGCTAACAGTGCTCTTGAGACGGGCGACGCCAACAATAGCGCCAGGCCCCACAGTCTCCTTGCAGGGTTCCTGCCTTTTTCCCTTGATCCACTGCAGCTGACCCAATTTTTCCTTGGCCTGCTTGTGGGGATTGTAGGCCTGCATATCCGAGGCCAGGGAACCGGA
>CAYSPQ010000304.1:0-3103 GCA_964432965.1 uncultured Desulfohalobiaceae bacterium | reverse complement strand
TCCCACTTGAAGAGGTGAAAGAGGCACCGCAAGCGAGAAGCATGGATCTGACCCGGATTTGCGATCTGCAGTTCTTCGTGCACAACGAGCCGGAACCCCTAACCCTGTATATAGACGGGATTCGACTGAAACGATGAGGAACGGCCTGAACAAAAAAGTGCACATGTGTGCAACTTTTTTCCTAGAAAGGCACCTTTCCTGCCACATGTTATGGAAAATGTGGCTCACGCTTCAGCCAAGTCGGAGTAAATTTTCAGATATCCTTCTGTCATTCGTTCCACAGAAAACTTCTCTTCCGCTTTTCTTTTAGCTGCTTCCGACATTCGATTCCTCAGCTCGCTATCACGGTAAAGGGCAAAGCACTTTTCAGCAAAGGCCAAAGGATCGCGATTCTGAACAAGGAAACCCTCTACTCCGTCCTGAATCACTTCCGGGATGCCTCCCACCTTGGGAGCGACTACGGGCAACCCTCTAGCCATGGCCTCCAGAACGGTCATGGGGATCCCTTCATGAACAGAAGTGTTCAGGTATACATCCAATCCCCTGTAAAAAGAATCCATATCCTCTACGTGCCCCTCAAACCGAAACTTTTGGGTCAAGCCATACCCTGAGATGGCATTTTCCAGCTTGCCCCTCTCAGGACCTTCCCCGGCCAGGGAGAACCTGATGGCTCCGTTGTTGGCTACAAATTTGGCGATTTCAGCAAAAAGGAGATAGTCCTTGACCGGAAAAAGCCTTCCACAGGACCCGAAGACAAAATTATTTTTTCCAGGCTTGTCGACTTTATCACCAGGAATCCGGACACCATTGTAGACCACACTCACCTTGGTGTCTTCAACACCCTTATTTTTAACCAAGAAACTCTGAATATCCTTTGATACGCCAACTACTGAGTCAAAATATCTTCGCAGGACCCAGAAATTAAGATCAGTCTTGAGCTTTCCAACCAAGGATTGATTTGATGTGATATGTTCAGGAAGGCCGTGTTGGGTGGTGATCAGCTTGATCTGGGGCATGTTCCTGGAGGCAATACAGGAAAGGATATTTTCCTTATAGCGATGAGCATGGATTATATGAGGAGTTTCAGTGGATACAATTTTTTGTATTTTTCCGGCAAGTTTCCAAAAGGAAAGCTTATTCTCCTCCAGCACATGTGCCTCCAGGCCACTATTTCGCAGCTCTGTAGCCAATCTTCCTTCATTAAGAATAATTGCTGACACTTTAATTGTCGGATTGCAGTTCAGGCCAGCAATTAACTGCATTGCCATGGCTTCAGCTCCGGCCCATAAGTCTCCAGACATTACATGACAAACGTGCAACATGGGATAATCAGCACTTAAAATTTCAGATCATTTCTACATATGGCATGATAAATGCAATAATATATATTATTTTTCAACATAAAATAGTTTTATACAATAAATATGACATAATTATCATCTATATTTAGAAGTTTATATATAAAGTTTGATAAACAATTACTAATAACTTGAACTTTAAGCTAGTATTATTTAAATTTGTAACTCAGAATATCGTTTTTCAGTTCAGTTAATATAACATTTTTATAATGGAGATGAAAAATGACAAGAAAAAACTCATCTAAGCTTAAATTGACATTCTGTTTGTTGGCTGCATTAATCATTATGCTGTTGCCCGCTAAAACAGTGCTTGCCTCCCAAGCTAATTTTCCTCTCGAGATAACCAATATAAAGCCAGCAGGTACAGGCGAGCCTCCCATCCCTGAAACAAATCGAATTTTCAGGGCTTATCCAGGTATTGAATACAATATCCGGGCGGCGGTGATCGGCGGGGTGTATCCTTATCATCACGAATTAAGCAATGCCCCAAGCGGCATGACTATTGACTCCTTCACCGGTGAAATCTCCTGGCCTGACCCGCAAACCAGCACTGGAGAGATAACCCTTTCCGTTACTGATTCCGAAGGCACAACCGTCAGTACCTCATGGTCAATAACAGTTGAAACCGATGGATTTCATTTTGTGGATGGGTCATATTCTGGAACTGAAACAGGAAGCAAGGAACAGCCGTATAGTTCGCTGGAGAATTTTCTTACTAATACCCTTGGCACTCCTACCACGGCCATTGTCTACATCAGAGCAGGCACTTATGATATGGTAGACCATAATTCGTCCCATGATCACATTATGAGAATTGATAATAACCCCGCCAACTGGCTGGCTTATCCTGGGGAAAGCGTTGTTCTTCAGGGGGGAGATAATCCAGGACAAGGGTATCGTATAAATGCAGCTGGAGAATCTGTGTACTTTGATGGATTAACCATCAAAGATGTTGTAGCGTATGGTATTACCTTGTTTGGAAGGCCCGATTACTTTACTATTAGAAGATGCATTTTTGATGGCTTAATACCTCCTGACAGCACCAACAATAATTATGGTTTCCTGCACACAAGCGCTGATGGACTTAGTTATTTTAGCGTTATTCAAGATAATGAATTTAAGAACTGGTATGGAGCCTCGGCAATAGGTAGCCTTTATGACGATAAAAAACTATTGATTGAAAACAATTATATTCACAGTCCCAATCCACATCCCTCTGGAGAGCCTGGAGGCATAGGGCGCACACTTGGCATAGCTCCAAAATCGAGCATAAATAAATTAACTGTTCGGGGGAATAAAGTCGTTATGGAGTATGGGACTCCTATTGCTCATCACAATTCATTATTTACACGTTGTTATGATACAGAAATATGCTACAATCTTTTCTATCAACCCGATAATTTTGGCACAGATTTACATACTTGGAATTACAGCTCTACACAAAAGGGTCCACTTTATTATTACAGAAACACTGCCATAGGCGGTAGAATGTATTATAGAACACCAATGCACAGCGATACTGAGCCTTGGCATTATGATAATAGTATATTCATAACAGACGAAAACGAAGTTAAAAATCATGCAATGACTGTTTGGGGAGACAACCTGGAAAGTGATGTAGCTACAAATGATATAGTTGACCTTGAAACTTTTAAGCTGACTGCTGCTTATGAGCAGTATGTTGGCGTTCATGGCTGGCAACTTGAGGATGGTTCAACACCAATTGACAGTTCATTGTCGCCGCC
>CAYSPQ010000303.1:0-3105 GCA_964432965.1 uncultured Desulfohalobiaceae bacterium | reverse complement strand
ATCAACAAGTTACGATCAAGCATCTGAAAAGTAAAGTCCAAATTTCATTTTTTTGCAGATGCATCTTCCGGGCTCATTTAACAGATGGATAAACAGTAATCCTTCCTTACGGGGAAGCAGGGGATATCTCCCATTAGCCTGAGGGCCTGTCAGGGCAGGGGGGTGCGCACGGAATATTGAGTGTTCTCCAAGACCATCTGCACTGCCCTTTGCGTGCGGGGCGCATAGATGACTGGAGCCACCAGGTTCAGGGTGATGCTTTTATCCGAGTGCATGGTGATCATGCTCAGCACGCAGTGTTGCTCATCCTCCTGCAATTGCAGGGCGAACACTTCCTGCTCGCCCACGGATACAGAATAATCCGGGAAGTAGCGGGCCGGATCCACCATCAGAAAGGCAACTTCCGGGTTCTCCAGGCTCTGCAGGCAAATCAGCGGATCCTGCCTTTTTCCGGGCAGAATCAGGAATTCGCGCAGGGATTCGAACCCCAGAAGCCCGTGAGGGAACAGTATAACATCCTCCGGACGGTCGGAGACTTCCCCGCAACGCGTCCGAGCGGTTCTCATTCCTTGCCCTCTTGTCCCAGTATCGCTTCCATCAGGGCTTCGTAATCCGATGCATTCCATTGCAGAGCTTCCTTGTTTTCCAGGGTGATACGCTGATAGACCTCGTCTCTGTATATGGTCTTGTCCCGGGGAGCCTCTATCCCGATGCGTATCCTGCCCTCCTTGTTCTCCAAAATGGTTATCCGGACATCGTCTCCGATAACCAGACCCTCGCCTGCCTTTCGGGTCAGCACCAGCATTTTTCCGCCCTCCCTGGCGACATGAATTCCGACCCATTCATCGGATCGGGTTTTAGTCGATAAGGCCGCTACTACGGCCTACATATAATCCAGTATGGATGTTTCCGCAATGCGTGAGCTGACATTGAAGGCCGCCCGCAGGGCGGTCTCCTGCTGCACTATCTGCGAGGAGGTCTTGGCGATGTCCGCATCCTGGTACCTGGATCGGATGCGCTCCAGGTCGTTCTCCGCCTGCTCCTTGGCCTGGATGGAATTTTCCACCCGGTTCATGGCCACTCCCTTGCTTCCCCTCTCCTTGCGCAAGCGGGTCATGTGCTCGTCCAACTCGCCTATCAGCTCGTTCAAGCGATCCGTATCGTTGTCTCGTATGTTGTCCTCGATATCGCTCAAGGTTTCGAATACGCTAGGTTCACCATTCTCCTCGCCCATAAAGAGCCTGTCTCCGGGAATGGCCACCTCCAGCTTCTCCCCGGGAGCGATATCCACCTTCCTGGCCTCATCATGGCCTTCATAGCTGACCTCGCCGTTATCATCCTCCTGAAAGGGCTGAGTCCGCTCCTCGTACCCGGCGAAGATATAGCGCTCGCTGATCTGGCCGTTGGCCTTGTCCAGCATTTCCTTCCTCAACTGACCCACCTGGTCGGCCAGAATCTCCCTGTCCTCCTCGTTCAGGGTTCCGTCTATGGCGTTTATGGTCTGCTGCTTGGCCCGAACCAGGGTATCCTCCGACTGCTCCAGGAAGCTGTCCTGGGCCTGCAGCTCGTTTAGGGCCATGCCCATGTTCTCCTGATAGCGCTGGCTGTCCCTTATCTGCTTGGAATAGTTGAGAACCGGGCGGACAGAGGAGGGATCGTCCGAGGGCTGGTTCAGCTTTTTGCCAGTGGCGGCCTGTTGCCGCAATTCCTGAAGCTGGCCGTTTATCTGGTTTATTTCCGACTGCATGACCCGAAAGGTCATCTGATTGGTCACTTGCATGCTGACCTCCACCCCCTGGGGAACGCGATTCTTGGTTCCTCGCCGATCGCCCCGGACAAAATTCACTCCGGTCCTTGTTCCTGCCGGGCTACCTTACTATGCCCAGCATGGACTGCATCATCTCGTCCACTGCGGACATGTGCCGGGCGGCAGCCTGGAAGCCCCTCTGGTACCTGGTCATATCCAGCATGGCATCCTGCAGGGAGACGCCCTCCCTGGATTCGCGACGGTTCTTGAGCTGGCTCAAGCTGTCCTCGCTGCTTTCCCGGCGCATCTCGTTCTGATTCATCTCTATCCCCACTTCTCCGGAGATCTTGGAGTAGTAGTCCACAAAGGTGAAACTTCCATCTTCTTCCACAGTATCTTCCACACCCTCTTCCACAATTCTCTTATCCGCAAGATTTGCCATTTCCTGGGCGTTCCGGTTATCTCCGGGGGGTCCTTCCGGGTCTTTTGCTGCTGCCACTTCGGAGGTGTCCTCCAGGGCCACTTCCATGTTGTAGGGGCTGTCGTTTTGCTGGCTGAAGAACTCCTCACCCTCATCGCCGTTCAGGTCATAGCCTTGCTCGTGCTGATGGTTTATGCTCTCCATCAGGTCCTTGCGCAAGGTTTCCACCTGATCCCTGACCCGGGAAATGGTGTCCTCCCGAACTTCCAGGAGTCCCTCGAAGGCGCCCCCAAAGTCGCCTCTGTTCAGCTCTGATTCCAACTTGCCCGTTTCAAGCAGTATATCCCCCTTGTCCTCCTTCAGCTGATGGGCCTCCTCTCCCTGCACCAATACCTGGCCTCCGGGGAGGGCCACGGAGACCATGTCGTTCTTTCCCTTGTAGGAATTCACGCCCAGCTCCCGGGACAGATCCCGGAGCAGGAGATCCCTCTGGTCCAGGGCGCTGTGGGGTTCGCCTCCGGTTGCCTGCGCTCCGGCTATCTGCGTATTCAGCTGGGCAACTTCCTCCAGCTTGCCGTTCACCTCCTCCACCCGGGAACGAAGTGACTCGTTGACATTGCCCTCAACCATGTCCAGATTTTCGTGAACATCGCGGAAGGCGGAAACTAGGTTCTCGCCCCTTTGTATCACCTGGGCTCTCTCCACCTCCCCCCCTGGATTGGTGGCCAGATCCTCCCAGGAGGCAAAGAACTTCTCCACCTCGTGGGCCAGATTGTCCCCCTCCACGCCGAAGACCTGCTCCAGCTCGGCCAGCGGAGCGGATTTGGCGCTGGTTCTGCCCTTCTCCTCCTCCGCGCCCATGAGACGATCCTGGATGAATATATCCTGGGCCCTGGAGATCTCCTCAACATTCACTCCCTGGCCGAAGTTGAGCCCT
>CAYSPQ010000302.1:0-3111 GCA_964432965.1 uncultured Desulfohalobiaceae bacterium | reverse complement strand
TGAACTTTTTTCGCGCCTTGCACTTGGAATTTTTGAACGCCCTGTCTGATAAGGATTTTTTCAACAGCCTGTTAGGGGCTTTGATCAAAAGCCATTACCTTATTTTTTAAATTTCTTCAGTTGGATCTGGACTAGTGCCTTGTTCAATATGAATCCTTTGAAACATGACAAGACACTAGTTATGGAGACTTCCCTGTGTTCACCGGTTTGATAGAAACGAGGGGGCGCCTCAAAAGGATTAGCCGTAGCGGTGAGGAGGCGCGTCTATGGATCGAGCCCTTGCAAGGCTTCCAGGACGTGCGTCCAGGGGACAGCGTGTGCGTCAACGGAGCTTGTCTCACTGTTGAGAATCGGCAGGGGAACGCGGTATGCATGTATGCCTCTGGGGAGACCCTTTCCGCAACCAATCTGGGCCGCATGAGCGGCGGCGGGACGGTAAATCTGGAGAGGTCCCTGCCCGTGGGAGGCCGCTTGGACGGGCATTTCGTAACCGGTCATGTGGACTGCCTGGGCGGGGTGATCTCGATTGCCCGGGAAGGGGAATCCAGAAAGATTCGGGTATCCTTTCCTCAGAACTGGGCCCGGTACGTGGTGGACAAGGGCTCCATAGCCCTGGACGGGATCAGCCTGACGGTGCTGCATGCGGAGAGCGATTTCTTGGAGGTGAACATCATACCCTCCACCTTGACCGCGACCTCGATTGAGGAATGGAGAGTGGGCTGGATGATCAATCTGGAGTTCGATATTTTAGCCAAGTACGTGCAGCGCATGCTCTCTGGTTGGCAGGGCAAGGGTGCAGGGCAGGAAGAGGGAATCTCCCAGGATTTTTTGCAAAGGCACGGCTTCCGGTAGTTTTGCGTGAAGAAAGGAAGGAATTTCTCTTTTGCTGCTGGGCTGGCCTAGCTGATGCGCATTTTTTGACTAACTAGAAGGAGAGGTCTATGGGGATCTGCAGGATAGAGGAGGCCATCGAGGATATTCGCAACGGTCGCATGATCATCCTGGTGGACGACGAGGACCGGGAGAACGAGGGTGATCTGACCATAGCCGCGGAGCACGTGACTCCCGAGGCTATTAATTTCATGGCCAAATATGGACGAGGGCTCATTTGTTTGGCCTTGGGTCCGGAATGGGTTGAGCGGCTACAGCTCAGCATGCAGCCGCGTCGGAACGAGTCCCGCTTCGGCACAGCCTTCACTGTTTCCATAGAGGCGGCAGAGGGAGTAACTACGGGAATCTCTGCCCAGGACCGGGCCACCACGATTAGCAAGGCGGTTAAGGACAATGCCGGACCGGAGGACATCTCCACCCCGGGGCATGTCTTCCCCCTGCGGGCTCGGGATGGCGGGGTTCTGGTCCGCGCCGGGCAGACCGAGGGAAGCACCGACCTGGCACGATTGGCTGGACTCAAACCTGCGGCGGTTATTTGCGAGATCATGCGCGATGATGGAACCATGGCCAGAATGCCGGATCTGGAAGAATTCGCCGAAGAGAGCGGTCTGAAGATCGCCACCATCGAGGACATCATTGCTTACCGTTCCAAGTTCGATTCCCTGGTGGAGCACAGCGGAGAGGCGCATTTGCCTACAAAGTACGGGGATTTCCGTGCCCTGGCCTTCACCAGCAAGATCGACAACTTTACCCACGTGGCCCTGGTCAAGGGGGAGTTCCGTGAGGACGAACCGATACTGGTCCGGGTGCACAGCGAATGCCTAACTGGAGACGTGTTCAACAGCCTGCGCTGCGACTGCGGCTCACAGTTGGATGAGGCCATGTGCATGATTCAGCGCGAGGGAAAGGGAGTCCTGCTCTATATGCGTCAAGAGGGCAGGGGCATCGGCCTGGAGAACAAGATCCGGGCCTATCACTTGCAGGATCAGGGCAAGGATACAGTGGAAGCCAATCTGGAGCTCGGATTCAGGCCGGATCTGCGCGAGTACGGGATCGGGGCCCAAATACTTGTCAGCTTGGGCATCCGCAAGATGCGCCTGATGACCAACAATCCCAAGAAGATCGTGGGCCTGGAAGGTTACGGCATGGAGGTGGTGGAACGGGTCCCGGTTCAGTGCGGTGTGAACGATACCAATAAGATGTATCTGCGGGCCAAGAAGGAGAAGCTGGGCCATTTGCTGGAAGTCGGGGAAAAGGATGAAGATCAAGGGGGATAGCAGATGAGCGAGTTGCACACCATAGAGGGGCATCTGCGGGCGGACGGATTGCGTTTTGCCCTTGTTGCGGGTCGTTTCAATGATTTCATCGTGGACAGGCTGATCAGCGGCGCGCAGGACTTCCTGTTGCGTCACGGGGCGGAAGTGTCCAATTTAACCCTGGTGCGGGTTCCGGGATCCTTTGAGATGCCGGTGGTGGTTAAAAGACTCATGAACAGGGGCGGCTACGATGGCATCATCTGCTTGGGAACCATCATTAGGGGTGCGACACCGCATTTCGAATACGTGGCATCGGAGGTGACCAAGGGGCTGGCCAACCTGTCCATAGATTACGGGATTCCGGTAGGATTTGGGATATTGACCACGGAAAGCCTGGAACAGGCCATAGAGCGGGCCGGGAGCAAGGCAGGCAACAAGGGGGCAGAGGCGGCCCAGGCTGCCCTGGAAACAGCCCGGGTTCTGGGCAGCTTGCAAGAGTGATTGTATTCCCACTAGCTGCTTGCCTTATACCCAAGCAAGGAATATGAGCGCAAACAAGAAGAGTCCGCGCAGACTGGGACGGGAAAGGGCCCTGCAGATACTGTTCGGGTGCAGCTTTGCTCCTGCTTCCCGCAAGGAGTGCGTTCTCCGCACTTTTGACAATTTTGTACGCGGCACAGAAGCCGGGAAAAGAAACCGGCAGGCCAACTCCTTTGCCTGGGAGTTGATATGCGGAGTAGTGGAGAATATGCAGGATCTGGACCAGATCATTCGCAGGTTTTCCCAGAACTGGCGCTTGGACCGCATCGCCCCCATGGAGCTGGCGGTTCTGCGCCTGTCCCTTTACGAGATGCTCTACCGCCACGATATCCCGCTCAAGGTAGCCATCAACGAAGGTATCGAGCTGAGCAAAAAGTTCGGGGACGACAAATCCGGCCGCTTCGTCAACGGGATTCTGGACGCT
>CAYSPQ010000301.1:0-3124 GCA_964432965.1 uncultured Desulfohalobiaceae bacterium | reverse complement strand
GATCAAGATCAATTTTCTGGTCAGCCCCACGCGCATCACCAGCAGCGACTGGAAGGTAACCGGTTTGCAGTGCATCAGGATGGAGCTCGGCGAACCAGGCAAGGACGGCAGGCGTCGCCCCGTTCCCGTGCCCGGCTCGGAGTTTTTTGCGGAAGCGGATGCAGTGTTCGCCTCCGTGGGGCAGGCCCCGGACCTTTCCTTCCTGCCCGGGGACAGCGCCCTGGAAAGGTCCAGGTGGGAGACACTGGCGGTGGATGAGAACAAGCTGTCCACCAACGTTTCCGGGGTGTTTGCCGGAGGGGATTTCGTCACCGGCCCTGGCATGGTGATTGAGGCCATCGCCGCGGGAAGGAGGGGAGCCATGGCTATCGACAAGTATTTCAGACAGGATCCGTCCAGGGTCTTGATGTACGAGGAGAGAAAAGAGTCCAGGGAGCCCGGGGAAGCGGAACAGGAGCCCGGGGAAGCAGAGGAGGAGTTGGAGGAGGACGTATGGGAGCCCCAGCCCAGGCCCAAGACCCCGGAGCTGCCCTTGGAGGAGAGGGTGAGCAGCTTCCGCGAGACCGAGCTCAGGCTCTCGGAAGAAGAGGCTTTGCAGGAAGCAAAACGATGCCTCAGATGTGATCTGGAAAGCTGAAGGAGGTAAAGGGATGAAATCGGTAACCAGGCAAAAGCCGCAGGAAGAGATAGTCCAGCAGCTCGAGGATAGCAGCCGGGTCTTCCTCGTGGGGTGCGGAACTTGTCCCACTGTGTTTCGCACCGGAGGGGTGGACCAGGTGGCGGAAATGGAAGAGAGACTCCGGGACTCCGGATTCTATGTTACCGGATGGACTGTGATTCCCACGGCTTGCGACGAGATGACCGCCGCCTCCGCCGAGGAGCACGCCTCCGCCATGCAGGGCGCGGACGGGATCCTGGTCCTGGCCTGCGCCCTGGGGGTTCAGCGCCTGAGCCAAAACGTGCGAAATCCCGTTTTTCCGGCTCTGGACACACTGTTTATGGGGTTGGAGCAGAGCCCGGGGTACTACATAGAGGCCTGCGATCAATGCGGACAGTGCATTCTGGGCTACACAGCCGGGATCTGTCCCATAACCGCCTGCCACAAGGGGCTGTTGAACGGCCCCTGCGGGGGAACGAACAAGGGCAAGTGCGAAGTGGACGAGGAAAAGGACTGCGCCTTCACCCTGATCTACAATAGGCTCAAAGAGCAGGGCCGTCAGGACTTGATGAAGTTGCACTATGCACCGCGGAATTCCCAGGTAGTGCCCAGGCCCAGGGTGAATATACTGGAGGCAAAGGAGAGTTGAAAATGAGCTCGAATTTCAGACAAGCCCTCGATTCGGGCAAGTTCGTGGTTACTGCAGAGGTCGCTCCTCCCAAGGGAACGGATCTGGAAAACATGCATCACCATGTGGAGCTGCTCAAGGACAAGGTGGACGCCATCAATGTGACCGACCACCAGAGTTCGGTCATGCGCTATCCCTCCCTGGGAGGATGCCTGGATATAAGGGAAAGGGGCGGCGAGCCCATCATGCAGATGACCTGCCGGGACCGTAACCAGATAGCACTGCAATCCGATCTGCTGTTTGCCAACAGCAGGGGGATCCAAAACGTCTTGTGCCTTACCGGAGATGCTGTTCCGGTGGGGGATCACAAGCAGGCCAGGGGGGTTTTTGAGCTGGATTCCGTGCAACTGCTGCACGCGATTGATGAACTGCAGGCAGGCAAGGACATGGGGGGCAACGAACTGAAGGGAGAGGTCTCCTTTTGCAAGGGGGCCATAGTCACCCCGGAGGCGGATCCGCTGGAGCCGCAGCTTGGCAAGTTCGAGAAGAAGGTGGAGGCCGGGGCTGAATTTATCCAAACCCAGGCCATCTATGACCTGGACAACTTCGTCAAATTCATGGAGCATGCCAGACAGTTCCCGGTAAAGATCCTGGCCGGGATTGTCCTGCTCACTTCCTCCAAGATGGCCAAATTCATGACGGATAATGTGCCCGGGATTTTCGTTCCGCAGCACCTCATAGACGAGCTGAAGAGCGCCCCCAAGGGAGAGGCTCTGAATAAGGGGATAGAGATCGCCGGACGCATGGTGGGCACATTAAAGAAGGAAGGGCTTTGTGACGGGGTGCATATCATGGCCATCAACAAGGAGGAGAGGGTTCCGGATATCTTGCAGGCAGCAGGCATTGATGAATAGCGATCCGCCTGCCGGGCAGCTCAGGCCGGCCCCATTCAGTCATTCGATCCACGGGCTGAAAAAGCAGCTTCTTCTGACCTGGGAAGTCTTCATCAGTAGGTAGGTGACTATGGTCCAGGCACGCATGAAGTATGTCTACTTGTAGCTCCCGGCCACATAAATGGCGTTGAAAATTTCCAATTGCTGCGTTGCTTCAAAAAGTTCAAATTCTCCGTTGCCATCCGGAATGTTCATTTTCTGGATGGCAAGGAGCTTTTCTTCTTCTTTTGAAAAAAACAAGATAATCAGAGGATTGTATCACAACTTTTTTGTCTGTTTTTTGCCAAAATAAACGATAGCTCCTTTCCCCTCGTAAACAAACTATACTGCGAGCTTGAACTTTTTTTGCGCCTAGCACCTGGAATTTTTGAATCCCTGTCTGACAAGGACTTTCTCAACAGCCTGATAGGGGTCACACTACCTTGATCTCCAGGCTGGATTGCGCCTTTCCCAAGCAGTGATTTTATCCGTTTAAGAGCAAGGCTCCAGGCAGGCTTTTTCCAGAGTGGTTAGCTCCCGCTGGCTTAGCCTTTTGTTCTTTTTACTCTCGTCCTGCGGTAGACCAGGTAGAAGGCTAACCCGGCCAGGGCGGCTAATCCCAGATACAGCCAGCCTGCCAGGGGGAATCCCCCTACAGGAATCATGCGTCCTGAAGCCTCCCGGTAATAGGAGTCCAGCCAAGGGTAACCGTCTTCTCCCGGAGACTGGGCTGCGGCGTATTCCACCACCGTTTCCCAAACTTTCAGCTCTCTGCCCTGGTCGTGGCGCACTGTTAGCTGCTGGAAGTCTTCCGGGGGCACAGGGTTCCCCTGGGCATCTTTAGGCTCGATGTCTAGCCAGGGGATCATTTTTCCTGCCATGGGCAGAAAGGAAATTATGTAGGAG
>CAYSPQ010000300.1:0-3129 GCA_964432965.1 uncultured Desulfohalobiaceae bacterium | reverse complement strand
GCGGCGCTGATCTGAAAGTCCCGCATGAGCTCATCCGTCATGACAGCTGGGGCTACTCTTTGGAAGAAGCCCAGGAGATAGAAAACCGCTCCCAGCCCCCACATGAACAGGGCCAGCTTTACTGTAGGCGTGGGGGAGTGAGTCATATGGGCAGATCCTTTCGCTGTAATCCTTCACGGGGCATTTTTTACTTGATTATAGAGATGAGGGGAAGTTAGTGACTTGTCCAGTGTGAATCATTGTTTCCATTTATTCTATACGGGTAAAAAAATATAATGCCTGGAATTTAGTCAGGGGCAAGTGTCATAACTTATTGATTTTTTCTGTCTTCTGTCATCCGTGTTCTGTTCTCTGCGCCTGCAAAACGAGTTTTTGCAGGCGCGTCTTATTGTGGCTGCCTGCGTGTGCCTGGGCCCCATTTTCTGTTCATTGCTGCGCAGGCTCCTGTCAAGAGCCGATTTCCGGAAACAACGTAAAAGCCCCCGAGCCGAGGGAAAGATATAAGCTCGGGGGCTGTGCTTTCTCTTGGAGCCAGCTTTACTGTCGTGGGCAGCCTCTCGCACTTGCCTGGCCAGGGCCTGTGTCCTACTGCAGGTATTCGCGGGCCCTGTCCGCATGAACGGAATCCGGATATTCCTCCAGCAGTGTCTGCAAGCGAACACGTCCCGGATCCTCCCTGTCCAGGCGGAAGAAGGAGATCCCCTGCTTGAGCAGGGCATCGGGGTGCTTGTTGCTGTCCTCGTATTCCTCCAGTACTTCCTGATACTGCATGACTGCCTGGGAATACTCCTCCATCTGGTAATGAGCCTCTCCCTGCCAGAAATAGGCGTTGGGAACCAGTTCGGAATCCGGATTGCGCTCAATGTAAGAGGACCACAGCATCAGTGCTCTTTCGTACTCCCTGTCTTGGAATGCGGCCAGGGCGGTGTCGTAGAGATCCTCAGCTGCTATATCCTCTGGATCCTCCTCGGCTGCGGGCTCGGTTGCGTTATGCTCGCGCGGCTCCTGGTCAAGGCCCAGTCTGGAGCGAAAGCCCTCCATTCTTTGTTCCAGATCCTGAAGCCTGTCTTCCAGGCGCTTAGCAGCATCCGTGTCTTCATCCCTTTCCTGCAGTCTTCTTTGGTGGGTCTGCAGCTCGCCCTCCAGCTCGGCAACCTTTTGCCTGAGATTGCGTATCTGGGACCACAGATCGGCCTGGGTGGTTCGCACGGGCATGGTCCTGTCGCGGACCTGCTCCTCCAACTCCTCCAGGGCCTGCTGCAACTGGGACTCCAGTGTGTCCATATCCTGTCGGATCTCCTCCTGCATCCGGGATTGCTCCTGTTCCAGCTCTGCTACCCTGTGCTGGAGTCTTTCATGGTCCTGCGTGGTGACAAGACAGCCGGAGGTGAGGGTAATGGCGACCAGAAGCAGGGAAAGTATAAAGTATCGCATGCCTTTTGCTTTCCAGAGGTTTTTATTTAGTGGTCAAGTTTCAGGTTGAGTGCTGAAGTTGTGTCAGTTGGTAGGCAGCCCGGCCAGCCAATTTTAATCCCTCTGGATACAGATGGCAACAGGTTACAGGAAAATGCGCATTTGCCATGATATGAAATGTCCAGAACAGGCCCATCTTTTTTCTCAGAGCTAGATGGAGCGCGCCCGCTTCTTTCCCCAGAAGATGTACAACAGACCGCCCAGAATGGGGAGGATCACTGCCGCCAGAAGCCAGCAAGCCTTTTCTCCTGGCCGGGAGAACGCGGAAAAGGAGGCGTGCCAGATGCTCCACAGGTTGGGCACTAGAGCGAGGAGCAGGGCGGTAAGGACAAGGGCCAGAACAGCCGGGGAGATGTCCAGTAGCAAATCATGTCCTCCTGCGAGCGTAGAGTATGCCCACTCCTGCGAGGAATGCGGCTATTGCCGCCCACTGGGCAAGGCTTAAGGCGCCCAGGTGGGCCCGCATGTCGTCGCGATAGAACTCAACAACGAATCTTAGAACACCATAGCAGACAAAGAACAACCCGAACAACTGCCCGGGTTCCTTGAGCTTGCGGCCGGTTACCAGCAATATCAGGAGGATGAGGAATCCGGAAAGGGAATGGTAGAGTTGAGTTGGATGCAAAGGAACTTGAAGTGGGGCCAGGGACAGGGGATGGGTAAAGGTTACTCCCCAGGGGAGCTGGGTAGGCTTCCCGTAGCAGCACCCGGCCATGAAGCATCCGATGCGCCCCACTCCCAGGCCCAGGGCGATTCCTGGGGCGAAGGAATCGGCCCATCTCCAGACAGGTTGGCCCTTCCGTCGCAGATAGAACACGCCTGCAGCTATAGCGCCCGCAACTCCGCCGAAGAATTCCATTCCGCCCTCCCAGAACATCAGGATGGAAAGGGGCTGATC
Source organism: uncultured Desulfohalobiaceae bacterium (assembly GCA_964432965.1). Classification (GTDB taxonomy): domain Bacteria; phylum Desulfobacterota; class Desulfovibrionia; order Desulfovibrionales; family Desulfothermaceae; genus JAIPDU01. The sequence continues at coordinate 758 of CAYSPQ010000300.1, read as the reverse complement.
CAGGAACTGCTCCGGCTGGAGAACGACATAGAGCAATCTGGCACCGACGATGGAAGCCAGGATAAGATAGAAGCCCAGCTCGGGCCCCAGCTGGGACTCCAAGCCCATGATCCTGGCCTGGCGCAAGGCAAAGGCCAATCCGATCAGGAGGGCGGCGGCAATGAAGAAGCCGTAGCTGTAAATAGTCACTGGTCCGATTTGTAGAAGTATGGGCTGCATGTCATTTACCTCGGATCACTGTTGCCAGTACCACTATCGCTCCCAGGGTGATGCAGGCATCGGCCAGATTAAAGGCTGGCCAGTGCAGGCCAGCCACATGGAAGTCCAGAAAGTCGATGGCCCCTCCCAGACGCAATCTGTCCGTAAGATTGCCCAGTGCACCTCCCAGGATGGCACCCAGGCCGAAACAGAACCAGAAGTCGCCTTCTCGGGCGGAAAGGATCAGGTAGAGTATCACCAGAACCGCCAGGGCAGTAATTGCGGCGAAGAGCTGATTCTGCCATCCCAGGGCGGAATCGCTCAAAAAGCCGAAGGCCGCACCTTGGTTCAGGACATGGACCAGGTTGAAAAAGCCGGGGATGACTTCCACTTTTTGCCAGAGCTGCAGGCTGTTAACTATCGCCAGTTTCAGGGCCTGGTCCGCAATGAGCATGACCAGCGCCAAAAAGAGCCCCGTACGGGCTGCGGAGTGCGGTTTCCATTGTAGGGCCATGCTAATTGCACCCCTCGAGCCTGGCCAGTACATCCGCGCATCTGGG
>CAYSPQ010000299.1:0-3131 GCA_964432965.1 uncultured Desulfohalobiaceae bacterium | reverse complement strand
CGGGACCTTTCTCGTCTTTTCCGATTACGCCCGCAGTGCCATCCGTCTGTCCGCCCTTATGGGGGTCAGAACCATTTATGTGCTCTCCCACGATTCCATAGGCGTGGGAGAGGACGGTCCCACTCACCAGCCGGTGGAGCAGACAGCTTCACTGAGGCTGATTCCCGGATTGAGGGTCTGGAGGCCCTGCGATATCGTAGAGACGGAAGTGGCCTGGACTACAGCGTTGCAGACGCGAGAGGCCCCATCCGCCCTGGTTTTCTCTCGCCAGAAGCTGCCCCAGAGCGTGCGGAACGTGCAGACTGCCCAGGATATACACAAGGGCGGTTATATTTTGCTTGATCCGGATACTAAGCCGGAGCTGATCCTTATGGCTACCGGATCAGAAGTTGCCTCTGCAGTTGGAGCAGCCAAGCGCCTAGAAGAGGAGGGTCGCAGTGTTCGAGTAGTCTCCATGCCATGTCTGGAGCTCTTCCAGGTGCAAGACGAAGAGTACAAGAAGGCTGTCCTGCCTCGCGACGGCACTCCCAGGTTGGTGATAGAGGCTGGAGTGACGGGCGGTTGGTGGAAATACTGCGGTGAAAACGGCTATGTTCTGGGTTTGGATAGTTTTGGAGCCTCGGCTCCTGGAGACGAGCTCTTCGCTCATTTCGGACTGGATGTCGAGGGCGTGCTGCAAAAGGCTAGAGAGATGCTGCAATGAAGCTGCCAGGGACTGAATGCAGCGATTCTTTCGATCAATAGGCTTTTAATGCGGGCAGCTGATGGCCTTTCAGGGCTGCAAGGCAAAGCAGTCGTACCCCTGCTTTTGGAGGAGGCTACATAAGTGGGGGTCTGCTGTCTTTTCACCCAGCACCAAAGTCGGGCTACCCAGGTCTATGGCCGTAGTTTTCAGAGTCAGGGAGATGTGGTTTTCCTCTTCCGGCTCATTCAATAGTTCAACACGCAAGGATCGTGTCTCAGCCAGATCCTTTTCACGCAGATATTCCAATAGGGCTGAGGGTTGGTGACTGAGGGGAGGATCCGGGCTTGCCTCCTTCTCAGCCAACACCCGCTCAACTCGAGGCCATACCTCTTCATAGCGAAAAGACTGCATCTTCAGGCCTTCCTCTTCCAAATGCTCCGAAGCCAGCGGCTGGATGCTTTCCAGCTCGGATCCCTGTAGGGCATAAGCGCGAATGCCTTTTTTTCGCAGGAATTCTGCGAGCAAGCCGGCCCTGCGCTCCTGGGGATCAATCCCGCGGAAGAAAGCGTAATGTTCGGTGTCTTCCCGCTTTTGCAGGACAAAGAGATAGCTTCCCTGTAGCTCCAGGACCATTTGCTCATAATTGAGGATTAGACTCTGCCCGGTGTCCCAGAACAGGAGCCTGCGATCAGTTGCCTCCTCCAGCCTGTGGAAGGTTTCTGCAGGAGGCCAACTATCATCTACTGTGCAGAGTCTTAGATCGGTTTGCTCGGTTCTTTGCTGCTTGTCATCCGTGTTGTACTTTTCCGGCAGGAGCAGGATGGAGTCGCCCCAGGGTGTATCCAGCAAGGGTGTGCGCCCTAGATTCAGGTGTAACCAGCCCTGGCTTGCGGGATAAAGGATTTCCTGTTGCCGGGAGGGAGTGAGACCAATCTCCCGCAAAACGCCAAGCACCAGCTTTTTGCTTGCCTGCCCCACATCTTTTTCTAAATCGCTTTCCTCCCTTTTCTCCTCTTTTACCGGTTCTTCAGGTTCCGGAGTGGCTAAGGAATGCTCCCTGTCTTCTGCTTCTGCAGCTTCGGGCTCCTGTTTTTTTGCAAATTGATGAGCCGGCGATGTGGGCCCGGGCTGCTTAGGCACGGGAAGGGTAACCCTCATTCCGGGCTCCAGATGGTGAATATTGTCTATATCCGGATTGAGTTCCCGAACCAAAGGAATATACTCCCGAAAGATGCGCTGCTCGGGAATCCCCATGTCTCGTAGCACCTGAGCTATGTGCTCGCCCTTGCTAATACTGTATTCTTTATGAGGGATTTGTGAATCCGGAATATCTTCTGAGGAAGGCTCTCCTTCCATGTAGTCCTTTACGGAACCGGGGAAATAGACAACCTGGCCGGATTCCACCTGATCCAAATCTTCCACTTGCGGATTCACCTGCCGGGTTTGGTCCAGAATGCCGGGCTTGATTCGGGCGGGAACTCCGAAGCGTCTCAAGACAGAGTATACATGCTCCTCCTCTTGCAGGGTGTAGGCAAAGCGTTCTCCGTTTTCCTCTTCCGTTGGGACATCCTCCAAGGTCTTTTGAAAAACGAGCTTAGGAGGGGTGGAAGCCATGCCCGGAAGGGAGTAGAGAAGAAGTGCAGCCAGTGCTGCGACAGAAAATAGGAGTTTGGCTGTAGATTGGTGCCGCATAAGGAACAGTTTGCTTGCTCCATGTAATCCATTTCTCAGTTTTAGAGCAAATATCCTAGGATACAATCTTTCTGCGTGCAAGGCTTGCTTTGCTTTATCCCCCGTCTTGGGCTGAATTGTTCTGCTCTTGCCGGTTCAGCCCTGTCACCCACACCTAGTCATAATCCAAGAATGCACGCCTGCCAGGTCGCGAGCTGTAATGTCCGGACAAATAGAGGAGCTGGCAAGATTGATCTCGCGCCAGGAGTAGTTTGGTAGGGGAATGCCGAATTCAAGCGCTTGGTTAGTGCCGAATCCAGTCAGGACAAGTACGCAGGCGCGCAGCCCTGCCTTCCTGCCGAACTCTACGTCAGTCAGGGTGTCCCCGATGATGATGCTTTCCTCTTCGCGCAGCCCGAATTCACGCTGCAACTGTTTCCACATACCAGTGCGGGGCTTGCGGCAATCACAGTCTTCCTCGGGGCTGTGTGGACAATGGAGGCTGGAAGCGAAATGAACTCCCTGCTCTGCCAGCAGACTGTTCAGCCTTTTCTGTACCTTGTAGTATTCCTCGGCTGTAAAGTAGCCCCTGCCTATCCCGGACTGATTGGTCACCAGAAAAAGGCGGAAACCTTGTTTTTGAAGGCACACCGGAAGACCTTATCAACAATGACGCATCCTACACCGGAAAGTTTCTGAAGGAGAAACTGGCTCCCGTCTGATAATCGCTAATTGCTTACTATTCTTCCCGGATAAACCTTAAGGGCCTCTTCCA
>CAYSPQ010000298.1:0-3150 GCA_964432965.1 uncultured Desulfohalobiaceae bacterium | reverse complement strand
AACTTCTTCATCATCACCTAACCATGCTAATGTCCGATCCATATCCTCCAAATATTTTAAAACTTTCAAAACTTCTTCCTTTTCCAAATTTCTGAACGGATAAGCCTTACTCAGCAAACCATGAACATCATCAACTCTCCACTCAGGAGCTGAGACAAGCATCCCAACCAACTCATGCGCCAAAACATCAAGAGGTTTCTCCGGAATCTTGACAGGTTCCAACTCCTTCCTATCAGAACGATCTATAATTATCGAAGACTCCACACCGTCCGTAGGATCCTTGACAATTATCCTCCCTTTGGATTTTTTAGTAACTTTATGGCCACTCCGACCCACTCTTTGTAAAAGGCGGGCAACCTGTCTAGGAGAATTATATTGAATTACCAAATCTACTCTTCCAACATCTATTCCCAATTCCATCGAAGAAGTACAAATAACACCCTTCAAATCCCCCTCTTTCAATTCTTTCTCCGTCCTCATTCTAGAATATGTGGAGAGAGAACCATGGTGAACATTCACAGGAAAATCCAAATCCCACATCTTAAACCTACTTGACAAAACCTCAGACATTGGTCTAGTATTGGTGAAGATAAGGCTCGTTTCATGGTCCTCAATCAATTCCCTCATTACCCGCACCCTAGCTGCCACTTCGGGATAAGTATAAATTTTCGAAGCTAGGGCTTCATCATTCTCTTCCACATCAGGATACAAAACATCCAAATCATTTTCCCTCACCATAGAAACGTCAACAATTTCACAATCTCTCCCTTCACCCACCAAGAACTTACCAACCTCATTCGGAGATCCGACAGTTGCAGACAGTCCTAAAACCTGAAAATCGCCTCCTTTCAACCTTCTCATCCTCTCTAGAGAAAGGGAAAGTTGTGCTCCTCTCTTATTTCCCGCTAACTCATGGACTTCGTCAACCACCACCCATTCCACATTGGAGGCATGACGACTAATTCTCTTACCAGTCAAGAGCAATTGGAAAGTTTCTGGAGTTGTGATCATGACATCAGGAGGGCTCAAAGCCTGTTGTCTTCTGTCTCTTTGAGAAGTATCCCCATGCCTTACCGATACTTTCAAATCCAGATTTTTACACCACCACTTTAACCTTTTCAACATGTCACGATTGAGAGCTCTAAGAGGTGTTATATATATAAGTTTGATTCCTTCTCTCCTCCGATTTTTCAGAACTTTATTTAATACAGGCAAGAAAGCAGCCTCTGTCTTACCGGTGCCTGCAGGAGCGATTAGCAAAGTATTCTTCCCATCCAAGACATGTGGGATTGCTCTCTTCTGGGGGAGAGTTGGCTCCTCAAACCCCTTTTCATTCAACAAATCTCTAAGAGGCTTTACTAAGTTTTCAAAGACATTTTTCCTACTCAAGAAACATCACCCATACGGTTAAAGCATCTCCTTTCTTTTTAGACAAAATCAACTTTTAAACCCATATCAAAAGAGGACAAAATTAGGAATATCTCTGTTCTTTCCAAGGGTCCGCAGAATCCGAATATCCTTTATTCTCGTAATACCCTTTTTCGCTATCTTTCTTTACTTCAATTTTAGATAACCATTTTGCAGATTTGTAAGCATATTTTCTTTCTACCACCGTTCTAACGGGCCCCCCATGTTTAGAAGGTATCTCACTTCCTTCCATTTTCCAAACAATTAGAACGTCATCCCTAGTTGCAACATTCAAAGGGAGATTTGTTGAGTAACCATCTACAGCATGAAACATAACATGTTTAGCCCCATCTGCTAATCCCAAGTTATCTAGAACATCTCTCACCCGAATTCCTGTCCACTCAATTCCAAGCTTAGACCAACCAGTAACGCAGTGAAAATCTTGTTTTTGAGAAATCACTCCAGGGAAATCTTTCAATTCAGATAATTCAAAGGATCTTTCCTTATTTATCCTTCCAGATACCTCTAATTTCCAGTCATCCGGCCAATCTGGAACGGGACCTTTTGAATCTACTGGAAAATCCTCCACTTCTTCCTGACCCGGAGGAAGTCTATCTTTTTCATTATCCTTTTGTAAAATTGGATGTTCTGACATTTGAATAAAAACTCCTGATTCAATCTTCCTTAAGTACCATCGGTGCCCCACAACATACTAACTCACCACCACCAGCTTCAGTAACTTCTACCACATTTCCACAAATTTCACATTCATAAACTTCTCCTTCAGCTGAAACGTTTACCATATTCTCACCTCCTTAGAATCTGGTTTCATATCAATTTTGATTATGTAGTTTTAAGAAGTTATTCTAATAAATCAATAAGTCCTCTATTTATCATCAATTGCTTTGTTTGCCAATTCGTCCGCTTCTTCATTCTTTGATCTTTCAATGTGTTCAAAAATTACTTTATCAAAGCTCTTTTCCAAATTTTTCGCTTTTTCAAACAGAGGTTTAATATTTCCAGAATTTACTGAATACTCTTCCTTCATCTGTTTTACCAGTAATTCTGAATCAGAAAATATTTTCAAAATATTAAAATTAGAACCCTTACAATATTTCAAAGCTTCAATAAGAGCATTATATTCAGCCTGATTATTGGTTAGGTTGTTCCCTAAATATTCTGAAATTCTTTTAATTTGTTTTCCAGAATCATCTAAAATTAAAGCACCGGCTCCTGCTTTTCCGGGATTACCTCTAGATGCTCCATCTATCCAAACTTCAATAGGTTCATTCATTATCTAGAAATACCTCTCCATCACATAATAATTATTCTAAACTTTTTCATTAAAGAAAAAATTTTGAAATTTTCTAACTATTTTTTATTTATCCAAAGTAAGTAATTATGAAAGGTGTAAAATTGGAAATTTCATTCTCTAACATAAATTTGAATAAAGAATTATTATCAAAAAAGCAAGAAGAAGATGTAATACCTTATTTTGAAGATTACGACGACAGAAAAATGTGGATGAGTTACTGGTATCAAATAAGAGAAGTTCTCCAAACAAAACCTGTAAAAGTTCTAATAGTGGGAGTAGGAAACAAAACAGTATCTAATTATCTAAAAACTGTGGCTGAAAATTCTACGGAAAGTATAAAAAAAGTAGAAACAGTCGACATTGATCAAAATCTCTCACCTGACTATGTTTGTAATATTTTAGAATTATCAAAAAATTTCGAAGATAAT
>CAYSPQ010000297.1:2963-3174 GCA_964432965.1 uncultured Desulfohalobiaceae bacterium | reverse complement strand
CTGTGGCCACTGCCCGACTGGATCGTTCCGGGTAGCCAACCCCCTAGTGGCAAGGGGCAATTAGGTTACAGAGCTGATCCCGACCTCCTCACCCGACCACACCCCCGCCCAACGAAGCGGAAGCCATCTGTATAAGATAAACACCCCATATGTGGCCCTCCAAAAAGATAAATTCAGCACACTTCTTGCCCACAACAGCTGATGACGTTTT
>CAYSPQ010000297.1:0-2953 GCA_964432965.1 uncultured Desulfohalobiaceae bacterium | reverse complement strand
TTCCTCGGTTTTGCCTCCTGCGTATCCACACGGAAAACAGTCGAATACGCCTGTACACCCCACTGTCTCGAATGGATACAGGCTTGGTCATGCGGCTGAAGACAAGTAAGAGGGGTATCATCGAAAGGGTCATGTGAATCGTCAGAAGCTGAGGTATGAAACTACTTGTCTCTTCCTAGTCCATTGGTGGGAATAGAACCAGATCATCCAAGGGTTGTCCAGCAGCCCCTATCATGTAGCCGTGCTAATGTATTACGATCCCAGGAAAAGACCAAATGGCCTTGCCAATGAGGCAGGTAAAGGGTTATGGTTACAGTCGAACATTATCCCGCCCTGGGATTGGAGACACGGGGAGAGGGTGGCTCGGTGCGCGGATTTCAAACGCGGACAACAAACTTCACTGGTAACCCTTCACGGGGTCAAAATTTTTCGCAAGAAACCCCTTGAAAGGTCTGGCGCCCTAGAACGAATTCTGCTAGGGTTCTCTCCATCAACCAGGAGGAAGAACCTTGGCGGAAAAACAGCTCATTCGCGGTTGCTGGGTCGGACCCGACGAACTGGAGACTATTCGTCAGTTCGTCCAGCACCACTGGGATAAGGGTCGCTCAAGAATCTCGAAGGCCCTGTGCAGACACTGGGACTGGAAACAGCCCAACGGCTGGCTCAAGGACCGAGCCTGCAGGGATCTTCTGCTTACCCTGGAAAGGCAGGGCACTCTCGAGCTGCCCCAAAGACGGCGTCCCGGATCCAGCGGCAAAAAGCCAGTCCCCAAGCAGGGCTTTCTCATCGACTCCTCCCCCATGGAGGGGCCGATCTCTCAATTTGGCTCTTTGACACTGACCATGGTCCGCAAGACCTCCCGAGAGGCCCTCTGGGACCAGCTGGTCTACCGGCACCACTACCTGGGCAGGCCACTGATCGTTGGATCCTATCTCAAGTACCTGGCCTACCTCGACGGCCGGGTCGTGGCCTGCCTGGGCTGGGGCTCTGCCGCTTGGAAGGCTACAGCCAGGGACGCCTTCATCGGCTGGGACGAGGCCACCAGAAAGCGTAACCTCCATCACGTGGTGGACAATGTGCGCTTCCTCGTCCTGCCCTGGGTGAGGATACCGCATCTGGCCTCCAAGGTCCTGGCGGCCAACATCAGGACCCTTCCCCGGGACTGGCTGGACTTCTACCACATCCCCCTGTGGCTGGCCGAGACCTTCGTGGACACTTCCCGGTTTGCCGGAACCTGCTATCAGGCAGCTAACTGGATCCATGTGGGCCATACCTGGGGTAGCGCCAAGCGGGGAGCCAGCTACCGCTACCACGGGATGAGCAAGGCGGTCTATCTCTATCCCTTGCACAGGCGGTTCCGGGAGCGGCTGCATGGCTGAGCATCCCCAGTGAAATGCCGTTTTTCTCATCCTGGTGCTCTTGTCCTGGATCAGTTCACTTCAGCAACGCATCCGGGATCTGGAGGCCAGGCTGGGCGAGGACTCCAGCACCTCCAATCGGCCTCCGTCTGCGGATCCTCCCTACAAAAGACCGGAGCGCAAAAGCTCAGGGCCTTCAAGCAGGAAAAGAGGCGGCCAGCCCGGGCACCAGGGAAAGGGCCAAGAGCTGCTCGAGCCGACAGAAGAGCGCCACATCCGGCCGGAGAAGTGCAAATGCGGGTGCACAGACTTCGAGGACTAGGGAGCCTATTACAGGCACCAGGAGGTAGAGCTGCCACAGATCCAGCTCACCGTGCGGCACTTCCTGCTCCATCAAGGTCGGTGCACCAAGTGCGGCAAAAAGGCCAAGGCCCGGATCCCCTTGGGGCACGGCACGGGATACGGTCCCAGGCTTTCCGGGCTGATCGCTCTATTGAGCGGTGACCACGGTGATAGCCGGGAGACGGTGCAGCGATTCTGTCGTCAGTTTCTGGACCTGCATATCTCCCTGGGCGCGATACAGAAAGTGATCAATCGGGTCTCGAAGGCAATCAGGCCTCATTACGAGGCCATTCGGGATCAGGTATACCAATCCCGGGTGAACCACGTGGACGAGACGCCCTGGTATCAGGCCGGCGGTGTCCTGCAGTGGCTGTGGGTCATGGGCAATTTCGCCGCCGCCTTCTTCATGGTGCACACCAACCGGAACAAGAAGGCCTTCAAGGCCTTGATCGACAAGTGGGAGGGGATCCTGGTCAGCGACAACTACGGGGTCTACCGCAACTGGGTGAATCTAAACCAGACCTGCCTCTCCCATCTCATTCGCAAGGCCAAGGGTTTGGCCCAACACAAGGACCCGCAGATCGCCAAATGCGGGGCCTGGGCGCGCGATGAGCTACGGAGGCTGGTGGTCATGGCCAACGCGCCTCCCACCAAAGGCCAGTGGCGTGCCTTCTACGCCCGCTTTTGTCGGCTCATAAGCCTCTACAGGGATCGCCAGGATCAAGCGGGGGCCTACGCTCGCTCTCTGGAGAAGCTCATGGCCAATCTCTGGGTCTTTCTCCAGGAAGAGGGGGTGGAGCCGACGAACAATCTGGCCGAGCGCATGCTTCGCAAGGCCGTCATCTGGCGCAAACGGAGCATGGGCACGGAGAGCGAGTCAGGGGATCGCTGGGTGGAGAGAATCCTTACTCTGACCCAGACCTGTTGTCTGCAGAACAAGCTCCCGTATCCAGTGCTTGTGGAGGCCATGGAGAACTATCTGCACGGAACAGATCCTGACCTTAGCTGGATATCAAAGATCTATGTAAAAGACGGGGAAGAAGCCACCCCGTGAAGGGTTACGTGATGCGACTATATTAACCTCGATTTCCGCAAATTCAAACTAAAAATGCTAATATTTCAACATGTTATCTTAAAATAAATAAAATTTATGGGCACTACATATATTAAGTAGCAATCTATCTGGACTTTATAGGTGTAACCAGCCTTCGGATAAAGATCCTCAAGTTCTTTGGAGAAAACGTATGCAGTAA
>CAYSPQ010000296.1:0-3184 GCA_964432965.1 uncultured Desulfohalobiaceae bacterium | reverse complement strand
GGTTGACCCGGGTCAGCTGTCCAGAGGAAAGCGCGCCTGTAAGGTGCTTGCTGGTATGGGGAATTTCGAAAAGCTCCAACAAATCGCGGATTTTCTGCTTGGGACTGGCAATGTTGTACAGCTTGGCAAAGGTGTACATGTTCTCCCAGACGGAGAGGTTGGTGGGTAAGGCGGTGTAGGCGGAGGAGAAATTTATTCTGGAGAGGATGGAGCGTCGATTTTTCTCCAGATCCATGCCCAGGATACGAATGTTGCCCCGGGTGGGCCGGGTCAATCCGAGCAGTAGATGCAGGGCGGTGGACTTTCCCGCTCCGTTGGGACCCAGAAGACCCAGTATTTGTCCCCTGGGAACGGAAAAGGATATGGAGTCCAGGGCGGTGAACCTGCCGAAGTGCTTGATTAAATTGTTCACTTCAATAACGGACCGGTCTATATCCGCGGAGTTATCCATAAAAGTTCAGTTATAGCAGCGGCTTTTTGGTCGTGATTCTGTGTTTTTCAATCTTTTCTATCGGCGGGCAGGGGCGGCCCTTCTTCTTTATGGGCCCGCTATGTCTTCCGGCCAAGGTCCGGGAGATTCCAGGTTTACATTCCGCAGGGGCACGGCTCTTTTCTTCCAACTAGCTCGTCCTCTCTCCCCGGGAATTCAGGCGCAGAGTGAACCCCAGATCGTTGGGGTGAGCCCTGGGGCAATAGAAGAAAGTATCGCCCCTTTCCGTCTCGGGTTTTTCCTGTCCCCGCCAGGGTAGGATGGAGAGGATTTCCGGGGATTCATCCAGGACACTCAGCCTGTGGGCTATGCCCCAGCCGTATTCCACGTGACCCGCACCGCTCAAAACTAGGACGGGCAGGCCGGATTGCTCCCTGACCTGGCGCGCCCTCTCCGCCATGGCGCTGTCCCACAGGGACTGCACTCGGAAGAAGCGTTCTCGGCTCAAGTCATTTTCCCTGTCAACTGCTTCCAGCTCCAGGTGCCTTTCGTACTCCCGTTCCAGGGCTGTCTTTTGTTCCCGGGGCGGAGGAATTATCCGGCAGGGAAGCCCCTTGAGTTGAGAGTCTCCCAGGTTCTGCATTCCTCCGGCGCGGAAATCCTCCAGGAGATCTGCGTCCACGTTAAGGCCGTGCAGGGAAAAGCCGGCCTCTTCAGCAGCTTTAAACACGGGGCGATACAAGGAAAATGGATAGCCCCAGACGTCTTGCCAGTCAAGAGTGTTGGGCAAATCTTCAACCCCGATCTCACCGGAATTGAATCTGTCCAGGGTTTCCTGATTCCGAAAAGGCACCATCTCCAGGCCAATTGCAACGCTCACCCCATTTCGGGCAAGCGTGTCAATGATGTCTGCCTGTACCCGATGATGGCAAGGGCTGGCGTGGTTTTCACCCAGCAGTATGTAATCCGCCTCGCGGACCTTGTCCAGGAAGCTCTTCCGGGACAAAGGCTCGCCGGATTGGTCCACAAGGCTTTCGGGTGCAACAGGATCCGGCGTCGGAGAGGGCGCTTTCACCCTTCTGGTTTCGCAGCCGGATGCTGCAACCAGGAGCAAGAGCGCAAGGAAGGAGGCCAGCCATAGGTGGATTCTGTAAGGGCAAGTTCTCATTTCTTTGTCCCTAAAGCAAAAGCTCGAATGGTTCGATACAGATATAGTATAGGATAGAGGCAAAGGAGTCGTCCATCGCTCTTTTCCCCTGGTATGGGATTTGTTGCCTGCATCGAATGAATATTGTGCGGTTAACCAGCTTAGGGGTTTGACTCTAAAATTGGAGAAAAGCTATACTGGGGAAAAGGTGCTTTCTCCATTGGTTATTTCCGTATAGGCAAGGAGTGAGAAGATGAAGGTAGTCTTTCACGAACGCTACCTGCAGGAATACGCCAGGGATCCGGCCGCGGCCAAGGGCCGTCTGGACGGAGCTGTAGACGTGTTGCAACCCCTCTATGAATTCGTAGAGCCGGAATTGGCTTCGGAAGAGGATATCCTGCTGGTGCACGAGAAGCACCATGTGGATATGATCGGGGAAAGCCCAGAGCTTTACACCATGTCCCTGCTGGCCGCGGGCGGGGCTGTTGCCGCCTCGGAGCTGGCCATGCGCGGTGAACCGGCTTTCGGGCTTATCCGTCCTCCAGGGCATCACGCCAGCCCCGGAAATTGCTGGGGATTCTGCTGGTTCAACAACATAGCGGTTGCCGTGGAGCGTCTGCGTCAGGCGAGCCGCATAAATTCCGCCTTTATCCTGGATTTCGATTTGCACTACGGTGACGGGACCAACAATATATTTCGCAATACACCGGATGTAACCTACTTTCACATGGGCTCCCTGTCCAGCCTGACCCCGGTGCTGGACGGAATGAGCGAATGCGACCTGATCGGGGTGTCCGCTGGGTTCGATCGCCACGTGGAGGATTGGGGAGGCATACTCAGCACGGAGGACTACCGCAGGATTGGGGGGCTGGTTCGACGAGCCGCGGATCGGCTCTGTCCGGGAAGTATTTTTGCAGTACTGGAGGGTGGATACAATCACTCTGTTCTGGGGGACAATATCCTTGCCTTCATTCAGGGTGTCGAGGGAGAGGGAGTGGACTACGGGGAATGACCCATGTGCATGACCTGGTCAGCATCCTGTTTGCCGTTGACAAATGGTTTGAGTCGAAGGTATTGACAAAAGGCCAGGAAAGGATTCAAAAAGAATTAAGAAATGGCTAATTGAAAAATGTTTGCACTGTCAAGGCTGGCGGCAAGCGTGTAGGCTTGCCTATTATAAACCTTTAACAAGGAGCTGAAGACAACGCATGAGTCTCCCAGCAGACCCAGACTCACCTGCCAGACGCAGTAGCAGAGGTTTAGTTCACACGCCCGCTACGACTGCGCACTCGCGTGCGGAAAAAAGCAAGCCAACCATCATTCCCGCGGACAAGAGCGACATTCCCGAAATGGCCCGCATCTATATGAAGGCCTATCGGGGCATGGAGGAGTATGGCGAGCCCAATACGGACAGGGCTGCAGCCTATTTGATCCAATTGCATCGCTTTTGCCCCTTGGGAATATTCAAGGCAGTCGTTAACGGGCGTACCGCCGGGTTTATTTTTTGCGACCCGGAATGGCGAGAAAAGAACTCCAGTAAGGTGCTCGAGATCCACGAACTAGCTGTTGACCCTGATTTCCAGGGCTACGGCCTAGGCGGACTCCTG
>CAYSPQ010000295.1:0-3185 GCA_964432965.1 uncultured Desulfohalobiaceae bacterium | reverse complement strand
ATTGATGTACTGACAGCCCGTTTTCCTCCAGGCAAATAAAATTGTAATTGCAGCATCTAGTCGGCTGCAGCTTCAATCTCCGGTATTGCCATTCATTCATCCGGATATAACGATCTTGGCCAGGGAATAAAAAAACTGCATGTGGATACTGCCGGAGAGACACAGCAAAAGCCCGTCTTTCCGAGCCAGGAGCATTGTAGCACGCTCTGCCTTGCCCTTGAAAGGAAAATGATTTAAGGGAAAAGTCAATGCGCTCTTCGGCTAGTTCCATTCAGTTAATCTCCCGCAAACTCCATGTCAACGACCCGAAAACCCGGGTTCTCCCGGCCGTGCTTAGCAGCCCGAAAGAAAAAGGTGAGCGGGAAGCGCCACATGAGGAACGGAACAAGCTCGCCGAGCTGCTTCCACCTGTTTGCATCCTGCTTTGGCCTTGTTTATGATCAGTCTTTCCAAGGCGAACCCTGATCCGCATACAGTCACCTCACCCCGCTATGGGAGCTAATTATGCCCAAAAGAACGGACATTAACCGCATCATGCTCATTGGTTCCGGACCGATAATCATAGGGCAGGCCTGCGAGTTCGACTATTCCGGCACCCAGGCCCTCAAAGCCCTGAGCGAAGAAGGCTACGAGGTGGTTCTGGTCAACTCAAACCCGGCCACCATCATGACCGACCCGGAGCTTGCCACCCGCACCTATCTGGAGCCCATCACCCCGGAAGTGGTCAGCTCCATAATAGCCAGGGAAAGACCCGATGCCCTTCTCCCCACCCTGGGAGGGCAAACAGGGCTAAACACCGCTGTTGCCCTCTCCGAGCAGGGGATCCTGGAAAAGTACGGAGTGGAGCTGATCGGGGCCTCCCTGGAAGTCATCCAGAAGGCCGAAAGCAGGGAGAGATTTCGGCAGTGCATGGAAAACATTGGCCTGAAGGTGCCCAAGAGCGGAATCGCCCGCAATCTGGAGGAAGCCAGGGAGCTCTCCCGGGAGTTGGAGCTACCCATGATCATCCGCCCGGCCTTCACTCTGGGAGGAACCGGGGGAGGCGTGGCCTACAACCTTGAGGACCTGGAAGAGATGGCCAGAAGGGGGATGGCCGCCAGCATGACCCACGAGGTGATGCTGGAGGAGTCGGTGCTTGGCTGGAAGGAGTTCGAGCTGGAGATCATGCGCGACAAGAACGACAATTGCGTGATCATCTGCTCCATTGAAAACCTGGATCCCATGGGGATCCATACCGGAGACTCGGTGACCGTTGCCCCGTCCCAGACGCTGACGGACCAGGAATTTCAGGTCATGCGCAACGCCTCCATCGACATCATGCGCGAAATCGGAGTGGAGACTGGCGGATCCAATGTGCAGTTCGCGGTGAACCCGGAAAACGGGGACATGATGGTAATCGAAATGAACCCCAGGGTCTCGAGATCCTCTGCCCTGGCCTCCAAGGCCACCGGATACCCCATAGCCAAGATAGCGGCCAAGCTGGCCGTGGGCTACAGCCTGGACGAGCTGCCCAACGACATAACAAGGGAGACAGTGGCCTCCTTTGAGCCCACCATAGACTATTGCGTGGTCAAGCTGCCCAGGTTCACCTTCGAGAAATTCGTGGGCTCCCGGGACGAGCTCACCACCTCCATGCGCAGCGTGGGAGAGACCATGGCCATAGGCCGCACCTTCAAGGAAGCGCTGCAGAAGGGGTTCAGATCCCTGGAAATCGGCAAGTCAGGACTGGCCGAGGACTTTGCTGCCCGACTGCCGGAGAGGGAGGAGATTGTGGCCAATCTGCGCAACCCCAACTCCAGGAGGCTGATTTACCTCAGATTGGCCATGCTGAGCGGCATGGACGAGGAAGAGATAAACAGGAACACGGGGATAGATCCCTGGTTTCTGCGCCAGATCCGGGAATTGGTGGATTTCGAGTCTGAGCTGCAGCAATGGGCGGGCTCCTGGCCGGATATAGACGACCCGGAGCAATCCTCGGTAATTATGTGGCGAGCCAAGGAGCTGGGCTTTTCGGACAAGCAGCTGGCCACACTCTTACAGCGGAGCCAGGAGGAGATCCGCAGGGCGAGGAAAAGACACTCCATAACCTCGGCCTACAAGCTGGTGGACACTTGCGCCGCAGAGTTCGAGGCCTACACTCCCTACTTCTACTCCACCTTCGAGTGGGAAAATGAAGCCCGGTCCTCCCAGAACAAGCGCAAGGTGGTCATCCTGGGCGGTGGGCCCAATCGTATCGGGCAGGGCATCGAGTTCGACTACTGCTGCGTGCACGCCTCCTTTTCCCTGCGGGAACAGGGTATTGAATCCATCATGATCAATTCCAACCCGGAAACTGTTAGCACGGACTACGACACCTCGGACCGACTCTACTTCGAACCCCTGAGCCTGGAGGATGTGCTGGATATCATCGAGCAGGAGCAGCCGGAAGGGGTCATAGTCCAATTCGGGGGACAGACTCCGCTCAATCTAGCTGTTCCCCTGCTCAGGAACGGAGTGCAGATCCTGGGCACCTCCCCGGATAGCATAGACAGGGCCGAGGACAGGGAGCGCTTTCAAGAGCTGTTGAACACGGTGGGGCTCAAGCAACCGGAAAACGGGACCGCCACCTCCGAGGAGGGAGCCTTGGATATAGCTCGGCGCATCGGCTATCCGCTGGTGGTGCGACCTTCCTACGTCCTGGGGGGCAGGGCCATGGAAATAGTCTACGACGAACAGGACCTGTTCAACTATTTCCGCGAGGCAGTCATCATTTCCCCGGATCATCCCATTCTCCTGGACAAGTTCATGGAAAACGCCATAGAGATAGATGTGGACGCGGTTTCCGACGGAGAGGAGACCTATGTGGGGGGAATCATGGAGCACATCGAGGAGGCCGGAGTGCATTCCGGGGACTCGGCCTGTGTAATTCCGCCGCATACAGTGGGAAAGGAGCTGGAAGAGGAAATCAACCGCTATACCAAGGCCCTAGCCCGGGAGCTTCAGGTCAAGGGGCTGATGAACATCCAGTACGCCATCCAGGAAGGGGAGATCTATGTCCTAGAAGTCAACCCCAGGGCTTCGCGTACGGTCCCCTTTGTGAGCAAGGCCACAGGCGTGCCCCTGGCCAAGATCGCCACCCGGGTCATCCTGGGGGAAAAGCTGCGCGATCTGGATCCCTGGTCCATGCGCCGTTTCGGATACTATTC
>CAYSPQ010000294.1:0-3189 GCA_964432965.1 uncultured Desulfohalobiaceae bacterium | reverse complement strand
ACATCACCAGGCGCAAGCAAATGGAAGAAAGGCTCAAGGAGCTAAGCTTGTATGATTCCCTGACCGGCCTCTACAACCGCAATTACTTCGAGGAGGAAATGGCTCGCCTGCAGAAAACCCCCAACAATTCTGTGGGTATCATTGTCTGCGACTTGGATGGGCTAAAATTCATCAACGATACTCTGGGGCATGAATCCGGGGACGTTATGCTCCTGGATACTGCCCGAATTCTGAGGAGCATTTTTTGTTCCGGCGAGGTGATTGCCCGCATCGGAGGAGACGAGTTCGCCGTGCTTTTTGCCGGTGCGAAGCAGGAAAGAACAGAGCAGCTACTGCAAAGTTTGCGTGACGCAGTAAGCGAGTACAATCGCGGCAATCCGGATATTCCTCTTTCCCTTTCCGCTGGTCACGTAGTAAGTGAAGAAGAACCGAGGGATATGCAGGCACTTTTCCGCGAAGCAAACGACAGAATGTACAGAGACAAGATACAAAGGGTGGGCAGCGCACGCAGCGGTATAGTGGAAGCCTTGACCCGCGCCCTGGAAGCCAGGGATTTCAACACTGAAGGGCACAGCAACAGGCTGCAGGAGTTGGTTGCTTGCATGGGGCAATCTTTGGGATTGAGCAGAGACGAAATCAACGACTTGATTTTGCTGGCTCGTTTCCATGACTTGGGCAAAGTTGGCATTCCGGATCATGTACTCTTTAAGCCCGGCTCACTCACGGAACGGGAAAGGCAGCAGATGCGGGGTCATTGCGACATAGGCAAACGCATAGCCCAAACAGTTCCGGATCTGGATCCCATAGCGGACTTCATCTACAAGCACCATGAAAGATGGGACGGCCTGGGCTATCCCCAAGGACTGCAAGGCAAGGATATACCCTTGCAGTGCCGTATCCTGGCAATAGCGGATGCCTATGACGCCATGACCAGCGACCGTCCCTATCGCGAAGCCATGGACAAGGAGGAGGCGCTCAAGGAGCTGCACCGCTGCAGCGGCACCCAATTCGATCCCTACTTGGTGAAGAGATTCATTCAGCTGATACAAGACAAGGGACTTAATTGAGTTAGTTTAAACCTTTTTTATAGCAGCATCTGCTGCTTCTTGAGCCCAAAAGCAGGAAAGGAGGGGATTATGCTGATGCAAAGAGAAGATTCTTGTTTGGTGGTGGTGGATGTGCAGGAGAAGATGGCCCCCGCGATATCCGGCAGGGAAGAAATCGAGCGTAATGTCGGCGTCTTGCTGCAGGCTGCGGAGGAGCTGCAAATCCCGGTGTTGTTTACAGAGCAGTACCCCAAGGGACTTGGTTCCACACTGGAGCACGTACGCAGCTACTCCCCGGAATCCGCAGTTGTGAGCAAGGTGCACTTCGATTGCTGCGCCGAGGAGGAGTTCCTGCAAAGGATCAGGCAAACGGGGAAGAGCCAAGTGTTGCTTACAGGGATGGAGGCCCACGTCTGCGTCATGCAGACCGGACTAGGCCTGCTCCGGCTGGGCTTTTCCGTGTTCGTTGCTGCGGATGCCACAGGCTCCAGGAATCCGGATCACTGCAATCTTGCTTTGCAAAGATTCACCGCAGCTGGAGCGAGCCCGGTCTGCACGGAAATGGTGATTTTCGAATGGCTGCAGAAGGCGGGAACCGATGAATTCAAGAAGCTTTCCAAGCTGATCAAGTAACGCACTTTTGCCGTACGCACTTTGGCTAGCGGTTGCGTGCATATGTAGCACCTTAGGGACAATCTCTTTGCTATTCAGGTAGATATATTAAGAGCACACCGCATTTGCAGAGTGCGTTACTCAACGAAGGACGCATGCATCAATGACTGTCTTTGACTCATTGCCTTGCTGCTGGAGTTGAAAAGTCCTCAGCTTTCCTTTGTCCGCGCAGCCTTCCGGCTGCGTTCTCTGCGTACGCAACTCAAGTATGCGTACTATTGTGTGCGTTCACTGGCACATGCCTGGCTTGTCTCTCTTTTTGCCCCGCCATGCTGATCCGGTCTTCCCGGCTTAAGTAACTAGGGGGAAGCGCCGACAAGTAAATCGATGGTTTTGTTCACGGTAATGGAATAGGCAAGGGAGGCGTTATGTCGAGGCGCACGCGCAAGGCCAAGCCTGTAGCGATTATCTTTATTTGTTCTGCTCTGCTCGGAGCTTTCTTGCTGAAAGCCCATCCTGCATGGGCCATGGACACTTTCTTCGTGGGGGCCAGAGGTCAGGCCATGGCCGGGGCCAACACGGCGTCAGTGAATGATTACACCGCGCAGTATTATAATCCAGCAGCCTTTGGCTTTTTCCACCGTTCGGAGCAGGAGCGCAACCGGGATGCGTGGTGGGAGGCCCACGACGATCTGGGGCATCGCGTCTGGGGCACTGGCCTGGATGCAGGGGCAGGGGCCCGCATTCAGGGGGACCTGGGCAGCTATCTGGACGAGCTCGGTGATATCGACCCGGAAACGCTGGGTGAGGGCATAGATGACGAAAGCGACGTGCAGGATCTGGTCCGGCTAACCAGCAACCTGTCCGGCCTGGGAGAGCCGGGAAACGCGGTTACCGCGGATCTGAACGCTGGAGTCGGAGTTCGGGTGGGAAGCTTTGCCCTGGGAGGCAGGTCAATGTTTCAAGGCACGGGAGTTCCGGAGGTGGACCAGCAACGGCTTGGATTCAATGAAGAGATAGATGATGTTAGTCAGAACATTCATGAAAATACGAAAGATAACAGAGACGGCGAGGTGAAATTCTTTACTTCCGAACAGGAGCAGGCTCTGAATGATGCATTTAGCGAAAATGCAACAAAGGGCCTTGACTATGAGGCGAGACAGGCAGGAATAAGCCAGGATCAAGCCCAGGGCATGACCGAGCTCCTGGAAACCGTGGCCGAGAATTCTGATGATTCGAACGGAAACGGAATGGAGGACAATGAGAGCAGCATATTCCTTCGCGGCTTCGGGGTGGCCGAGGTGCCGCTTTCCTACGGATACGCCTTCAACGACAACCTGGCTGTGGGCGGCAATCTAAAGCTGATGCGGGGCAGGGTGTACATCAACGAGGTCCTGGTCTTCGACGAGGACTCGGACGAGTTCATGGAGGATACCACTGAGCAGTTCGAGGAGACCACCACCTTCGGCCTGGACCTGGCGCTGATGGCCCGGTATCAGCGGCTCACCTTCGGTATCGTGGGGCGAAATCT
>CAYSPQ010000293.1:0-3192 GCA_964432965.1 uncultured Desulfohalobiaceae bacterium | reverse complement strand
CCAGGAGAGAGTGCAGGAGACGGAGGAGATAATATCGGAGCTGCCCAGGAAGTACCTGGCATAGGAGCTGGCTGCGAGTATTCTAGACAAGGAGTTTTGCCGCAGCTCAACCCTACGGTGAGGTTCTTACCCTCACAGCGACATAAGTAGATGCGAGCCTGGAGCCCGCAAAGCGGTAGGAGACTCTACATGCCCAGTATCCTGCCCACTGAAGAGCAGATGCAGGAGATAAACAATCTTCCCGACGGGGAAGAGCTCGTAATGGTCAACCTGCTCCGCTTCCAGCCGGATGGGGGCCAGGAGCTCTATGACAAGTATTCGCAGCTGGTATCTCCCATACTGGAAAGAATCGGCGCCCGGGTGATCTACTACGGCAGCGCAGTTATGACCTTTATCGGGGACGACCACTGGGACGGGGTGCTGCTCGTGCTGTATCCCTCGCGCTCCGCCTTCCAGCAAATGATGCAGGATCCGCAGTACATCGAGGCAAGTAGGTACCGGGAACAAGGGTTGATCGACTCCCGTCTCTACGTCACGCGCCCCCAGTGGAAGAAGTAAGGCCCGGTATCTGCGAAAAAGGTCGCTTATTGCCCGCAACGGCGCGACGGCGCAGCGCAGGAGTGCTTCCAGGACTCTGTACCTCGCGCCGCCGCGCCGATGCGGGAATCATCCTGATCTGGTTCCTAGTTGCTTATAAGGGAAATGACCTGAACAGGACAAGAGTCAGGGAGATGGGACTAGAGCGGGAAGAGAAAGGGGCGGCGAAAAAGACCTCCGTCCCATGTCCTGCTCTGGAACGGATCGCTTCCGCGAATTCATTAAGCTCAGACAGGCTCAGATCAGCATCCCCGCGGTGCTCCACAATTGTATATGCCCCGCTCGTTTTACCGGCCACACTTGATCTAGCCACCCTTCCAAACGAATCTTGGTAAGACGTTCTTTCGGGCAAATAAAGTGGACGTAATCCTTCACGGGGCATTTTTCACTTCGTACCTCCGGTTCTGGATTTTCTAACGCTCGGCACGCGGGGGCATCCCTGCCCCCTCCCGGCTCTCAGTTTTTGCCAGATTTCAAACCGTTCCTGGAAATCGAAAAATTCGGCGTTTTCTGGACCTCAAGCATTTTCACGGCCGGGTTTCCCCCACGTGCCGAGCGAAGAAAAATAAACAGAACCTTCGGTAAAAAGGGTTCAAAATACCCCGTGAAGGATTGCACCTATCCAGCCCATGGATTTAGAAGGCAAATCCAGAAACGTTCTCAGTCTTTCATGCCACTGATCCATCAACTGCCGGCGATGAACCAGAATTAAGGTATTTGTTTTCCGCTTGGCAATCAGCCATGCAGCCACAATCGTCTTGCCGAAGGCTGTAGCAGCAGATAGGACGCCAACATCATGGTACAAGATTTTTTCTGCTGCTTGCTGTTGCTGAGATGTCAAAGTCCCATTAAACTGTACATCAAGGAACTCCCCAGAGCTTTTATCAAGTTGTCTGTCCCCTTATGTTACTCCTGATCAATCAGACAGAAGTTCTTACCAGACTTTCTATCCTCTCCAGCCAACGGTTCAGCCATGAACATTGAACACGCAAACTGCTCAGACCCACTTCCTTAACCACAAGCACTCCCCAGGCAACTTTGTCATAATTGGGAACAATCCGAGATATCCTCTTCGAAGGAGCTGTTTCTGGTGAATCGTCTATCATTTCTACGTTATCTTCACACTCAGCCTTGATACTGGATAAAGTTTGACTTAACTCTTCTGAAGAGGAAGCCGAGGCGGTTACAACACTCAAAGTTTGAGCCGTGCTTTCAGGGTCAACAAAAAGCAGGCTCTCGAATTCGTGCAACTGCACGCAAGGATGAAAATATTCGCCAACCTCCGAGCCTAAATCGTCCAAAAGAGCTTCTTCCACATGGATACCGCGCTCAGTAATGGGTCGATCTGGTGCGGAATCCCTGCCCGGCCAAGAGTGGGGCATGCGAAAATAGTCAACCAGAACCCCGACGTGACGGTCCGCCCGCTCCTTTGCCAAGCGAATCAGCTCGTTTCTATAAACTTGCCAATCCCGCACCCCACCCTGCTTTTTTTGAGGGCTCCCCACCATGGTACCCTTGAAATTCACCCCCATGCTTCCCAAATATGGCGCGATCACGCTATTGCAAAACTCGCGTTCAGTATGGCCTTCACAAAGGACCAGAACTTCACGCATAGTTCACTCCGCCACCTACATTTCCTTTCAGCCACAACTCACCCAAGCTGAAATCCTGAAGCCATTCAGCCAATGCTTGGCTGTCCAAACGTGCAAGCTGAGTGCTCCCATCAACCTGATCGACCGTAATGACCTGTTCAGGCTCAAATTCGCTCAAAAACATAGGGGCCTGCGTGCCTATGATTATCTGCATCCTTGAAGAGGCTGAGCGGACGAGGCCCGCAAGGATTGCCAGTGCCTCAGGATGCAGTCCGAGCTCCGGTTCATCTATAATTATGGTGGAAGGGGGATGAGGCTGTAGAAGAGCGGTGGTCAAGCACAGAAAACGAATGGTTCCGTCTGAAAGATGGCCTGGGGAAAAGATGTAATCCTTGTCCTTTTGTCGCCAGGTGAGTCGCACTTGATCTTCATCTTTGTTCTTGCGAACGGTTAGTTCAAAATCGTCAAAAAAGGGAGCCATGCGCTGTAAAGTATGACGGATAGCTTGATACGTTTCAGGATATTCTTCCCGCAATCCCCACAAAAAAGCTGCTAGGTTATCTCCGTGAGGGTCCAAACGATTGGTTTGATAAATGCCAGAATCACGCCGCATTCCGGCGGTCATGCTCGTATCGTGGAAATGATAGACCTGCCAGCTTGAAACAGCATTCCATACATACCTGTTGGGGCTAAGAGGGCCCATTAATCCCTTGTCGTCCTTACGGTTCTTTAAAGCTGATTCATGCTGACCTTCAGCAATGGTAAAAAGAGAACCACCTTTCGTATATTGAGTTTGCTCTTTATCTATTAGGACTCCTCCTTCAGCAGTAGGCTCTAGGGAAAAAACATAGCGGTTGTTTCCGAAATAAAGATCTGCTTTTATTCGTTTTGTGTATTGTACTCCATTAAAAAAGTATCCATCGGCTGGACCATATTTTTTTAAATATTTTTGAAATCTCTGTTCCACTAATGCTCGCAACAATCGAAAAAATTCCACAAAATT
>CAYSPQ010000292.1:0-3196 GCA_964432965.1 uncultured Desulfohalobiaceae bacterium | reverse complement strand
TCACCGCAGTTCACCTGGCCACCATGACCGGAGCCAGGATATGCGCCCTGGAAAGAGATCCGGCCGCAGCAGAGAGCGCGGCAAGGTGCGTGCACAGGCTGGGCCTGCAGGGCAGCATCGAGGTCCTGACCAGGGACGCTCTAGAGCCTTTCGGCTTCGCCTTCAGCGCGGCTGTAGTCTCCTTGCAGGCCGAACCCAAGAGGGATATCTGGCAACGTCTCCAGCAGGAGGCGATGCCGGGGGCAAAATTCATATTCCGCCTGCCTTCCGGGGCCTACGCCCACCACTATGACGACAGCCTGAATCCTGGCTTTGCGCCCAGTGCCTGGACCGCGCAGCCCATGCGCACCTTTGATCGCTCCGTGCTCTATATCCAGGAAAATACCGCGTAACAAGGGCAAGCGATATGCAGCTCATCAAGATACTGCTTTTTCTGCTGGGCATAGCGGTGATTGCCCTTCTGGTCCTGTTGCTGGGGCTGGAAGATATCCGCAGCTCCCTGTCCGGCCTCACACTCTGGCAGCTCCTTTTGCTGTTCTGCCTGCAGATCGCCACTCTGCTCGCCGGATCCTGGATGTGGTACCGCCTGCTGCGCAAAAAGGGGCCGATTTCCTTTTCCGAGGTTTTCCTTGTCAATCAGGCTTCCGCTCTGCTGGAAAAGCTGACTCCGTCGGTTAAGCTGGGAGGAGAGGCAGCCAAGGTATTCCTGCTGCGTCAACGGACAGGCCATGCCTATTCCGATCTGACAGGGATCCTTGTCCTTCAGAAATTTTTGAGCCTGGCTCCCTTCGCCCTTTTGTGCCTTATGGTTCTTTTGCCTGCACTGTATCTGTTCAATCTACCTGCGGCACTGTACGCAGCCCTGCCCGCACTGCTCCTTATCCTGGCCGTCCTGGGCGTGCTCTGCTCTCCCGGAAGACAGCAAGGCCGGGATACAGAGCAAGCCTGGAAGGACCATCCCGGGCAGGAGAAGACTGGCAAACTTGCAGGGCGGGTGCCGCATATCAAGGCGAAAATCCGGCTATTTCTAGAGAGCTCAAGAAGAACCGCCTCCACCCTGCTCACCAAAAAAGAGACTGCCGAGTTGCTTACTCTGTCCCTGGGGATCTGGATTTTCTATCCCCTCAAGGTATATCTCGTCTGCTCCTTTCTGGGACTGGACCCCGGAATACTGATGATAGCGGTATCCACACTGGCCGCATACCTGGTAAGCATGCTCCCTCTCCTGCCCGGCGGCTTGGGAAGCTACGAAGGCACCATGGCCCTGGTCTTCACCCTCGCCGATCTCGATCCAGCGCAGGGCATGGCCGTGGCCCTGGTCTCCCGATCGGCAACCTTCTGGTTCCCCATGCTCCTTTCGGCTGTATCCGGCCTCATACTCGCCTTCAGCGCAGCTGAGGGCGCAGCCGGGAAGGCGACAGCTACATCCGAGGGATCAGCTTCCGGAAACTGAAGAGACAACAAAAGGCTGGAGGATATTATGGAAAAAGACTGCACTCACAACGGATCCTGGCGCGAAGCATCCACTTGGCCCACCCGCACGGAGGGCTTGTTTACCCGAGTGATAAACGGGATGGAGATCCTGGCCTCTTCCTGGCCTCTCTTCGGCAGGGGTTACGAAAGCCTGTTCTACGGCAAAATGATTCGCCAGGAGCTTGCCGTGTCCGGAATCACTCCCGGCATGAGGGTCATGCACGTTGGCTGCGGGGCGTTTCCGGTAAGCGCCATCCATCTCGCCCGCTTCGGGCTCCGGGTCACTGCGGCAGACGTGAGCGAGGCAACCCTGAACCGGGCGCAAAAGGCAGTGAGGCGCTCCGGCACCCAAGACCGTATCCAGCTCCTGCGCGGATGCGGAACCAGGCTGGACTTTTCCGCTTACGACGCGGTGTGGCTCTCCTTTCACGTACGCCCCATGCAGGGCGTGCTGCACCGGGCCATGCAAATGCTGAGCCCGGGATCCGTCCTCGTCTTTCGCGACCCCAGGGACCTGCTAAGCGGCTACTATCCCGAGGCAGACCGCAGTTTTCCGCAGCATTTCCGATGCAGGCGCATAAACCAGATACTGGGCAAGAAAAGCGTCATCCTGACCAAAGACGCCGCATCCGCAGGCTTCCTTTCCGCAGGGAGACCTCGTCCCGAGACAGCTCGTTTCGAGGGTTGCCATGCAGAAAGGAACCTCTCCGCAGCCTCCAATCGTTAGGGGCTTGACTTATGAGCATGCTTATGATTTGATACTGACTTTCAACTTCAGCACAGTTTAATCTGTATTCCACAATGATATTGAAACTCAATACAGTAGCCCCAGAACCGGCAAAACTTAGCCTGCCTCCGGAAAGGAGGCGAAAGAAAAGTAATCCTTCACGGGATATTTTGAACTCCATTTACCGAAGGTTCTGGCGATCTTTCTAACGCTCGGCACGCGGGGGCATCCCTGCCCCCGCGTGCCGAGCGTTAGAAAATCCAGAACCGGAGGTACAAAGTGAAAAATGCCCCGTGAAGGATTACAAGGAATAATCAAGAAAGCTACGGAGCCGGAGCAGAGAATCTACTGTAACTACCGGCCCGCCGAGGAGATGGAATATGTTCAAGTCCTGGTTCTCCGGCAACGGAGGCACTCAGAACCGCTCCCCCAACGCTGCAGCCGAGGACTGCTGCAGGACTCTGGACTGCCTGGAGGTGCGGGAAGTGGGAGAGATAGATACCATTCCCGATCTTGCCCTTCTGGAGCCCTTGGGATTCAGGCCCGGAAAGAAGGTGTGCCTGCTGTGCCGAGCCCGTTTCGGCGGCCCCCTGGTTGCGGAAGTCGACGGAAGACAGACAGCCCTGGATAGGTCCCTGGCCAAAAAGATCAAGCTGCGGAGCTAGTGATTTGCCCTGCGTGAATCGTGGTTTTCCTGTCTTCTATACAGGTAGTTGTATCTATCTCCCTCTTGCGACAGATAAAAAATTTACAAGACACTAGCTCGCCCCTCCTGTCATGAGCAGCCAGCAAATCCTCTTGATGGGCCCGCCCAATGTGGGCAAAAGCGTAATCTTCAACCAGCTCACCGGCCTCAACGTAAGCTGCGCCAACTATGCCGGCACCACCGTGGAATTCACTGCAGGCAAAATGGACCTGCGGGGCAAGGAAGCAATCCTGGTGGATGTCCCGGGCACTTACACCCTTGATGCCACCAACGAAGCCGAAAAGGTGGCT
>CAYSPQ010000291.1:0-3198 GCA_964432965.1 uncultured Desulfohalobiaceae bacterium | reverse complement strand
TGGTATCACAATGCGGCACGATTGCGGCTCGCAATATATGTCTGATGCCTTCCAGGATGAGCTGAAATTCCTGGGTTTCAAGCCCTCCCCAGCCTTCGTTAGATCACCTCAATGCAATGGCTGCATAGAGCGTTTCTTTCGAACATTGAAGGAGAATGTTCTCTGGGTCAGGGATTTCGAGGACATTGAAGATCTCAACCGGGCCTTGCAGGAGTTCAAGGAGCGCTACAACAGAAACTGGCTTATCGAGCGCCACAACCACAAGACCCCGAATCAGGTGCTTAAGCAAGACCTGACTTCATTGGCCGAGGCGGCGTAATTTGTACCCAAATGTGTCCAACAAACTGTTGACCGGTACAGCCGATTATGTGGGTTTTATGCTGGAGGGGGAAAGTCATTCTGTTACCCTGTTTCATGTACAAAAAAGAAAGAGTGACCCGACAGAGGAGATCATGGCCCGAGCCCGTGACCATTGCAGGGAAACAATATTGATACTTCCCGCATCAAGGAAAAAATCGTTACCGGCAGCAATGTGGTGAAAGCAATAATGAACGAGGCGCAGCTGGGTGACTATGCAGTGGTTGCCGTGGGATACTCCGGCACAGGAAAGCAAGGTCTCATGAATCAGCTAACCTTGGGCTCAGCGAGCCAGAAGCTATGCCACAATTTGCAGGATCGAAGCCTGTGGATCAGCTGATTCTGAAATTAAATACGGAACAAGCCAGTCCAGTAAGTGAGAGCCGTGTCTGAAGCTGACAGATAAACGGGAATCCCTAGTGCTTACTTCCAGCCCGGGCACAAGGCATATGCAGGAGAGTTTTGCCTATCTGCCCTGATCTTCAGTAGCCCTCCGCTCTTGACCTCAAAACTCTGGAGTGAATAGAGTACGGAAAATATAGTTTCTCAATTGAGCGATTCCATAATGTCTCTTCCTTGGGGCTCGCCCCAAGCTCCCATTGCCGTGGCTCACAACGAGTCTTGTAAAGAAAGCCTTTATCACCCCATGGATGTTAAAGGGTGATTGAAAATATTTACGAGCATCAGGCAGATCACCTGAACTGAGCGATAAAACCGCTCGGCTTAGGTAGTTAAATCTTACTCACCTGATCCAATATCCAAGAGAATCAGGAATGGCCAAAAAATCGGATGCCGGCTCCCCTGCGCAAGTAATTGAAGGCTTCCGGAGCCTGCTCAAGGATCACCAGGGAGAGCGACACCTGATAGCCCTCCAGGACTTTCCCGATCCCGACGCTATATCCTCCGCCTATGCCCACCAACTGATAAGCAGGGCTCACGGTATAGAAACAGATATAGTATATTGCGGAAGCATCAGTCATCAACAAAACAAGGCACTGGTCAACCTTCTGGAAATCAAGCTGCACCCCTTTTCCAGAGATTCGGATCTGAGTCGATATTCCGGAGCGGTTTACGTGGATCATCAAGGGACCACAGCCAGAGTGCTGGCCAAGGCCCTGGAAAAGGCCAATGTTCCGGTTCTTATGACCGTGGACCATCACGAGCTTCAATACAATGCGCAGGTGGAATTTGCCGACATACGTTCACTCGGGGCCACCGCCACTATTTACGCTCAGTATATCGAGCAGGGGTTGCTGGACATGGAGACTCCCGGGGATGAGCACGTAAGATTGGCCACCGCTCTGATGCACGGTCTGATAACGGACACCACCGGATTCCTTCGAGCGGGTTACGCGGATTTCCGGGCGGCTGCCTTCCTCAGTCTCTACCGCGACCCGGATCTCTTGGAGGACATAATGAGTCAGACCAGGTCCAAGAAAACCATGGAAATCATCCAAAAAGCCCTGCAAAAGCGGATGATTGCGGAAAGCGTCTCTTTGGCGGGCGTTGGGTATGTACGGGAGGAGGACAGGGATGCAATCCCACATGCAACCGATTTCCTGCTCTCGGAAGAGAACGTGCACACAGCAATTGTGTTCGGCATAGTCCAGGGACCCAACGGACAGGAGTTAGTTATAGGCTCCATGCGCACCTCCAAACTCACCCTGGATCCTGACGAATTCCTCAAGTCAGCACTGGGCGAAGATGCCTCCGGAATGGCCTATGGAGGGGGCAAACACTCCGCCGGGGGCTTCCAGATCCCATTGGGCTTTTTGACTGGAGGGGAGAGCGAGGAGTACAGGGAAGTTAAGTGGCAGGCTTTCGAGTCAAGGATAAAGCAAAAGATCCTGGACAGGATAGGCATAGACAGGACTTTCTACAGCTAAACGTGCTTTTTAAAATAATTTTCTGTAATAACAAGGCACTACGAGGCCAGCTTTTGTGAGACCCCACTGGCTATTTCGTAACCGAAAACCCAGAGAATGCTGGCCTGTTCCTGAGTGGGGTCTTCAATGAGTCGCACAGGTTTTCTCTTGCCGGAATGCCAGAGCAAGCAACTCCCCAGAGTTCGCATATTTTGCATAGCTTGGTCCGGGGTCATATCCACTCCTGCTCTTTGAAGCCATAGGGAGATAAGCCGCAGATAGGTCAGGGCTATTACGCAGCAGAGGATATGGCAGCTGATCTTATGGTCAGTCCAGTGCCATATTGGCCTCATGTTGGCGAACTCGCTGGACTTGGTCTGCCTGAAGGCATGCTCCACTATGTAACGGTCCAGGCTGGCCCGGACAATGTCGTCCGTGCTCCAGTCGTGGCGAGAGGTTACTATGATATTCTTTCCTAACCTGGAAATGTGCTTGTTGATCCTGTAGTAGTTCTTGCGGAACCTCATCCTGAGCCGGCCGTTTTCCTTGGCTAGCTCCAGATCATATAGGTCCTTGGGCAGATACAGCTTTTCACAGAGGTCATTATAGCGATCTCTGACCTTGGAAGCATCTCTCCAGTGTGCCTTCTGGGCATTCACCTTGGAGCGCATCTCAAAAAGCCGCTGTTGCAGGGAAATAAGCTTCTTCTCGAAGTTGTAGCGCTGCTTGGAGGCTGTCCTGGGGTTGTAGGTAACCACAACCGTACGCTCTTTACCCCAGAACTCCCTGGAGGTCCTGTAGGCCACTATCTGCTCTTCTTCTTTGCCTTGCCTGATCAGCTCCCGATTGGGGGCTGTATCCACCGGAGTAAAAGTGCCGGGATCCTTCTCGGCCAAGTCCTTGGCAAAGTAGGGGGAGTAGCTGGTGATGAAGTGCAGGTCTTCCTTGAGGTCTATATTTTCCATGTTGACTTCGG
>CAYSPQ010000290.1:0-3199 GCA_964432965.1 uncultured Desulfohalobiaceae bacterium | reverse complement strand
GTGCCGAGCGTTAGAAAATCCAGAACCGGAGGTACGAAGTGAAAAATGCCCCGTGTTGGATTACTCTGGCCGCAAGGAAGTGCGATAATGTCCGAAAATGTTGCGAGCCCATCCTTTACCTCCCTGCACAGGCTGGTTTGGATTGCCCTGTGCGCCGCCCTGGTAGCAGTGGGAGCCTTTATCCATTTTCCGCTGGGTCCGGTGCCCATAACCCTACAGTGCTTGTTCGTCCTGCTCTGCGGCTTTTTGCTGGGTCCCTTGCGCGGGTCCGCGGCAGTGGGGCTCTACCTGTTGGCCGGATTGGCCGGATTACCTGTTTTTTCCGGGGGAACCTCCGGTCTGGGGAGCATTCTGGGACCATCGGGAGGATATCTGCTGGGCTTTCTCTTCGCCCCCCTGCTGACCGGTCAGGCAATCCGCTTGAGCCGCGGCGGGGATCTGGCCTGGGGATGGGCGATCCTTCTGGCGCTCGCGGCCTACGCTCCCATTTACGGCCTGGGCCTGCCCTGGCTCAAGACCAGCATGGAAGTGGGCTGGCTGCAGGCCTTGAGCATAGGGATGTTCCCCTTCCTGGTCTCCGATGTGCTGCAGATTGCTGGAGCCGCGGCTGCCGGGAGGTTTGTCCTCCGTTATCGTCTGGGGGTAAGGCAGTGATCCGGGTGCAGGACCTTTGTTTCGCTTATGAAGGCGGCAGCCGCGACGCGGTCAAGGAAGTCAGCTTCGGTCTTCAGTCTGGAGGGCTGTATTTAGTGGCCGGGGCCAACGGAAGCGGGAAGTCCTCCATGCTCTTGCTCCTGTCCGGAATTTTCCTTCCCCGCAAGGGCAGCATAGTCCTGGGGAATATAGTGGTCCCGGGACAGGAGAAGGAATTGCGCCGGCGCACGGGTCTGCTCCTGCAGGAGGCGGAGCTTCAGATCCTGGGAAATACGGTGGGCGAGGATCTGCTCCTGGGGGCAGATCCGGCGGATGGGGAAAGCGGCCGCAGGGCGAGGAGGCTGGCCGAGAGACTGGGTCTCTTGCCCCTCTGGGACACGGCGGTGGACAACCTTTCCGGAGGAGAGAAGCGAAAGCTCTGCCTGGCAGCCATTCTTATGGCCGATCCCCAGGTGATCCTCTACGACGAGCCCTTCAGCGGCCTGGACTATCCAGCGGTGCGCGAGCTTCGACAAATCATGCAGGACAATGCTGACAGAGGCGCAACCCAGCTTGTAGCCACGCACGACCTGGAGCCTGCAGTGGATCTGGCCCGGGAATTGCTGCTTATGGATCAAGGAGAGCTGATAGACAAGGGCAGTCCCGCGCATACGCTGGACAGGGTCGCGGATCACGGGGTAAGGCCCCCTTGCCTTTGGCAGCGCGAGGGGCGGTTGTTGCAGGGATTGTGGTGACATGCGCGAGCCTTCCTCGAGCGGTTCCGGGACAGCGCATGCCGGGAAAGAAGGTGGAATGTCCGGCGGGGCGGCAGCAGCCCTGCAAGGGGCGGACCCGCTGATCAAGACCGGGGTGGCGCTGTGCCTGGGAATACTTGTCTGGCGCGCCGGCCCCGCAGGTCTTGTCTTTTATCTTGCCGCTCTGGCCCTGGTGGCCTTTCTGGCTTCGGGAAGGGCAGAGCTGCGTCTGGTAAGCATTCGGATCGTGTGCAGCATCCTGCTTATCTGGGTGCTGGCCAAGGCCGGATTCGAGGCCTGGGCTGGCTCCGCATGGCCGGAGGCTGCAGCAGAGGCAGGTATTCTGGGCCTCCGGCTGCTGGTCCTTATAACCGCGGGTCTTTGCCTGACAGCAGTGACCTCCTCGCACCAGATCGGGGTCGCCATTAGCCGGATCATGCGCCCAGTGGCAGGGAGGAAGAGCTGGCAGGGAGCCCTGGGCCTGGCCCTGATGATCCACTTCCTGCCCCTGACTTTGCGCCTGTTGCGGCAGGTGCGCCTGCGCCTTCAGCTGAGAAGCGTCCCGGGCGGCTTTCCGTTCAAGCTGCGGCTTTGGGTCCAGACTGTGCTCAGAGAGCTGCACCGTAAGACCTATGTGCAGACCTTGGCTCTGACTGCCCGGGGCCTGGATGATCCGCAGAAGTGGACCCCCCGGAGCCCGGTTCCGCTTAACCACCTAGTGTGGGGGGCGGGTATCTGCCTGGCCCTGGTCGCGGTTTCCTGGCTCTAGCAGGCAGGTTAGGGGGTGGTTGTGTAAGTGGAAGTGGGTGTGTAAGTGGAAGTGGGTGTGTAAGTGGAAGTGGGTGTGTAAGTGGAAGTGGGGCTGTTTGTTAATGGTGGGGAGTTATCGGCGAGCATTAAGTTGCCCTCAACTCGGACCCATCCAAAAAACTGGCTGTGATTTTATTACTTGACAAGCCTCGGCTCTTCCTCTGCCGCCTCCCGCCATATTGCCTGCCCTTGCTCCGGACCCTTGAATCTTGAGCCTATACTCTGTGAGCTTCTTGTCTTCTGAACTTGTGCTTTTCTACCTTGCTAACCAGGCCCCCTGGCAACGACTATGCCCCACCTATTGCCCGTTTTTCCTCCCAGGCCTTTGCTCTGCTTCCAGACCCACGATTTCCGAGAGCGTCTCCTGAATCTGGGGATAGATGTTCATCCCCACCAGGCGAATGCGAACGGCATGATCCGGGCTGACCGGGCAGTGGGTTATGGTTATTCTGGAGTCTTGCCTGCTCAGAGCGGGATCACCCGGAGGGTAGACCTGTCTTTGATCCACCTGGAAGGGACATCCCGGACAAAGCACCTCCTGCATTTCCAGTTGCAAAACCACCTGCCTCAGATTGCGCACCGCTCCTTGCAGCTCGCCATGGATCACCAGGCAGGAGTTGTCTCTTGCCGCCTCTATCTGGCTCCAGCTGAAGCGTTCCTCCTCCATGACAGGGCTGGGCCATTCCTTCTTCCCGCAACCGGGCAGAAAGAGGTTCAGGCCGAGCAAAAGGAGGGCGCAAAGCAGAACCAGGAGTAATTTGGGGGACTGTAACATGATGTTGCCATTACTGGATAAATGTTCGGCCCGGTTCTCGGGAATCTGTCAACTGTGCACGCGTGGGCTGCCATATAGAACAGGATATATGTGGTGTCGCCCCGGCTCTTGAACTTCCTGTTATCTCTTCTGGGATAATTTCGCCTTTACGGATATTGCTTGCCCGCGCCGCAACCCCATGCCAGAGATATCCATGATGTCCAGTCCGGCTCAACCCCCGTCCCTG
>CAYSPQ010000289.1:0-3204 GCA_964432965.1 uncultured Desulfohalobiaceae bacterium | reverse complement strand
AGCATGGTTTCCGCATGAACCACTCCCGGAAGATCGCGCACCTCCTCCACTACCCTGTCCACATCCACTGTCTGGGAAATGTTTACCCCGCAGTGGCAAACAAACACGCCTATCCGGGGCTCCTGCCCTCCCACTTCCAGCTCCGGGGGAAGCTCTGCCGGAGCAACTTCCAGCCCTCTGGATTCGCGCAGCAGGGCCATGGCCTTGCCCGCTGCGGCGCTGCCCTGGACCACTGTCTCCGGAATATCCTTGGGAGCGGGATAAGTGCCCAGAACATAGATCCCCTCCCTGGTGGTCTCTACCGGCTGATAAATCGTGCTTGCCACGAACCCGGAATCATCTGTCTCTATTCCGAAGGTCCGGGCGAAGCCTTGCGCGTCTGCGTGCGGCTCCAGCCCCACGGAAAGGACAACTAGACCGAAGGACTCGTCCACGAGAACGCCGTTCTCGTCCGCATAGCGCAAAACAAGGTCCCCGGAGGGGAAATCCTCGTATACCGAGGAAATGAGCGCCCGCTGGTACCGGACCCCGTAGCTGTCCCTGGCCCGCGTCACATACCTGTCGAAGTCCTTGCCAAAGGCGCGCATGTCCAGAAAGAATATAACAGGCTCCAGGCTCTCCTCGTGTTCCTTGGCCACGATGGCCTGCTTCGTGGCGTACATGCAGCAAACAGAGGAGCACCAGGAGTTGGCCCTGTGTGGATCGCGAGAGCCTATGCACTGAATCCAGGCTATTCTGCGGGGATGGTCCCCCTCGGAGGGACGCTCTATGGCCCCTCCTGTGGGGCCGGAGGCAGAGAGCATCCTCTCCATCTGCAGGGAGGTGACAACATTGGACCAGCGCTTGAATCCCAGCTCCTGCCTACTGGAGGGATCATACGGGGAGAGCCCGGGACTTAGCAGGACAGCTCCCACCTGCAGCTCATACCCGGTTGCCGTGTCCTGGAAGTTTATC
Source organism: uncultured Desulfohalobiaceae bacterium (assembly GCA_964432965.1). GTDB lineage: Bacteria > Desulfobacterota > Desulfovibrionia > Desulfovibrionales > Desulfothermaceae > JAIPDU01. The sequence goes on along the minus strand of CAYSPQ010000289.1, from coordinate 2,250 downwards.
GCTTCTGCCGGGCAGAACTTCTCGCAGGCCCGGCACTTGCCTCGCTGCAAGTAGAGGCATTTGCTGGAGTCGATGACTCTGGTGCTGGGAACAGCCTGGGCCAGAAGGGAATACGCCGCCTTGCGCTTTCCCAGGCCCTGATCGAACTCGCTGTCCACCTTGCGGGGGCATTTCTCCTCGCAAATCCCGCATCCGGTGCATTTGTCCGGATCCACATAGCGCGGTTCCTGCTTGACGGATACCGTAAAGTCTCCTGCCCGCCCGGAGATGGATTCCACCCGGGCAAGGGTGTGCAGCTGAATGTTCTCGTGGCGGGCCACATCCACCATGCGCGGTGATATCATGCACATGGAGCAATCTCCGGTGGGGAAGGTCTTGTCCAGCATGGCCATGATTCCGCCCAGGGCCGAGTCCTTTTGCAGGAAATGGACCCTGTATCCGGATTCCGCTAGATCCAGGGCTGCCTGCATACCTCCCACTCCCCCACCCACGATGAGAACGGAGCCGCTCGGCCTGGCCCCTACCTCCTCTTCCGGAGTCATGCTTGCCCCTCTTCCTGCTGCTGTTTTTGCACCACCTCACTGAGAAGGGGAGTTGTCTCCACGAAGTGCCTGTCCACCTGGAGCTGCTTAACTTCCAGCCCCAGGGCGTATCCCACCAGCCCGGTTATGAAGTACACCGGCATCCTCTCCTGTATTCCGTGTTGAGAGCAATACTTCTCCTGATAGGCATCCATGTTCATCTGACAGACCGGGCAAAGGGTAACCAAGCAGTTTGCTCCGCGGGACAGGGCGTCGGAAAAGATCTTCGCCATGAGCGGCAGGGTTGCTTCCTTGTCGTATACCGCTGCAGACGCGCCGCAACAGTAGGTTTTCAAATTCCAATCCACAGTCCGGGCCCCGCAGGTTTCCAGAACAGTATCCATGAAGCCTGGATTTTCCTCGTTGTCCCGCAAAGGCACGTCCAAGGGAAAACGCGTCAGCATGCAACCGTAGTAGGAGGCTGCCACAAGGCCGGGGAGGGTTCTGTGAAGGCGCTGCTTCAGCTCACCGGAACTGGCGGCATCGTAGAGTGGATCCAGAACGGAGGAGATGTTTATCCCTGCGCTCACTTTGTGCCTCAGCTCGGAATTGATCTCGCTCCTTAACTGCGGATCTGCCTGCAGGCGATATTTGGCCACCACCGTCTTGGAGTAGCAGGCGGAACAGGGGATGAGCATCTCCCGCATGCCGCCGGCTTCCGCGATCCCCATATTGCGCGCCGGCATGGCAACCTCCAGCAGGTCGTCCCTCTTGCTGGCGGAAGTGGCCCCGCAACAGTTCCAGTCCGGTATCTCTCTCAAGCTCAGACCCAACTCCCGCATAACCAGTCTGGTCTGCCTGTCCAGCATGGCAGCCGACTGCTGGAGCGAGCATCCGGGATAATAGGCATATTGCATAATGTTTTCCGGCTCCTGTAACTGTTTTGTCCTGCCTCGCCGGACCTTCTCTATCCAGATCCCTGCCAGGGGAAGGACGACGCAGAAACGAGAACAAGCATTTGGCTTATCCCCTGGCCTCCGGCATCACAACTCTACCATCTGTCTTCAGCCGTTCGATCTCTGTCCCCTGCCTGCTTCCCGCTGTCCAGCCAGCCGCTTGAGCTCTTTTCGCCCTCTCGAGTAGGTCCAGCCGAAATGAAGCCTTTTGAGCCTAAACAGACCCAGGGCAAAGCTTGCCTGATTCTTCACCTCCCCCAGCATTTCCTTCCAGCGTCTTTGCTTAAACAGATAAAGGAGAGTCCTTCTTTCGTATCCGAACATGAGGGCCAATTCGTTCATTCTGCCCCAGAATAGGCTGGTTTGGACAAAGGCTCCATGGAAGTAAACAACTCGGGGATGCAAAGGAGTGATACCCTGCTCCCGAACTATCTGCTTCAGACTTTCCGTGACCCGGGAAGTGTGGATATGGTTGGGGCAACGTGTGCCGCAGGTATAGCAGGACAGGCATTGCCAGACCAGGTGATTGTTCAGGGCCTTCTCTCGATCGCCCAGAATCACTAGTCTGATGAGCCGGTCCGGAGTTAAGTACCCGGTTGCCTCCCCCACCGGGCATCCGGCTGCGCAGCGCCGGCATTGATAGCAGGAGGTCAGGGGCTGCTCCGAGCGCTGCACTATCAGGCGGGTAAAGCTGTCGGAGCTTTCCGGGTGAAAAGTATAGGATTCATCCTGCATGATTCATATTCCGCAGGTCCCCATTTTCGGCTGCAGGC
>CAYSPQ010000288.1:0-3213 GCA_964432965.1 uncultured Desulfohalobiaceae bacterium | reverse complement strand
CCGAAGTCGGTTACGGAATTGATCACTCCGGTGTAGGTCTCTCCAATCCGGTCCTTGAGGAATACTGCGGTGATGCGCTTCAGGATGTCGCGCTCCGCGGTCATGGCTACGCGTTCCTGCTGGCTCAGGTGGTCGGCCAGCTTGTAAAGCTTCTTGTATCCCGGGGTCCTGTGCTCGGTCAGGTTGAGGGCCCGCTTCAGCGCCCGGTGCACCACTATGTCCGCATAGCGCCGAATAGGGGAGGTGAAGTGGCAGTAGCACTCCGAGGCCAGCCCGAAGTGGCCCTGATTCTTGGGATAATAGCTGGCCTGCATCATGGAGCGCAGCAGTAGGCGGTTAACCAGGAACTCGTGTTTTGTTCCCTCTACCTCCCGCAACAGGTGCTGCAGGCTCCGGGCGTCCGTTTCCTCCGGTACCTCGGGTGCGAAGGAGGTCTTTTCCAGGACACGGAAAAGATCCTTGAGCTTGTCCGGATTGGGTTCGGGATGGATGCGGTAGAGGAAGGGCATGCCCTGCTCCTCCAGGAATTCGGCAACCGCCTCGTTGGCGGCGATCATGAACTCCTCGATTATCTGATGCCCGAAGTGCCTGGCCTTGGGCTGGATGTCCACCGCCTCCTGCTGCGGGTTGAACTTGATCTCCGGCTCCGGCAGGTCGAAATCCAGTGAGCCCCTTTGACGTCTCTTCCCGTTCAGCTGCCTGGCCAGGGAAATGGCGGAGCAGAGCATGGGGTAGACTGGCCCCATCCTCTCCTGTTCACCAGTGTCCTCATCCAGCAGGGCCTGCTTGACCCGGCTGTAGGTGAGGCGGGCCTTGCTCCGCATTACAGCGGAAAAGAAGTCCTTTCCCTTTCGTTCCCCTTGCGGGGAGAACTCCATCTTGACCGTCATGACCAGCCTGTCCTCGTCCGGGTTCAGGCTGCACAGGCCGGTGGAAAGTTTCTGGGGGAACATGGGCTCCACGGACTGGGGAAAATAGTAGGAGTTGGCCCTTCTGCGGGCCTCCTGGTCCAGCTGGCTTCCGGGAATCACGTAGTGGGTCACGTCCGCGATGGCCACGTACAGAGTATAACCCTTGCTGCTCTCTTGCACGAAGACCGCGTCGTCGAAGTCCTTGGCCGAGGCCCCGTCTATGGTTACAAAGCCCAGATCCCGCAGGTCCGGCCTGGATTCTATATCCTGCCTGTCCGGAACCAGGGGGAGGTTCTCCGCCTCGTTCAGCGCGCCCTGTGGGAACTCCTGCGGGACCTGATTGAGGAGCTTGACCACTGCCTCCTGCACATGGGTTTCCTCTTCACGGCCCAGCACTTCCAGGCATTCGGCCTTCCACAGATCCTTGTCCAGGCGTTCCACCGGACGCACAACAGCGACCAGCTCTGGATCCAGGCCGGGGCAGGCACCGCCTTCCTCCACCAGAAAGTCCTGCGGGAACTTGGGATCCACGGGCTGGGCAAAATGCATTCCCTTGCCCAGATCCTTGTTTATTCGCACCGGGATCCAATCCATCCTGCGCTGCAGGATACGGGCGATTCGCCCCTCCGGATTCTTGCCTTTCTTGCCGGGGATCACGGCCACGAGTACTTCGTCCCCGTTCCAGGCCTCCCCCAGATTGTGCGGGGGGATGAAGATGTCCTTGCGCCTGCGGTCCCGGGGATGAACAAACCCTACCCTGGAACGCTGAATCTGCAGCATTCCCCGGACCAGGTCCATTTTCTCCGTCAGCCCGTAGGCCTTGCCGTGGCCTATGTTGACCAGCTTGCCGCTTTCCTCCAGCTGCTCCAGCAGATTGCGGATGGTGTTCTTTTCCGACTCGCTGGGCTGCAAGGCCTTGTGCACGTCCTTTACCGCCAGGGGGCTAGAGTACTTGTGAAACAGCCCGAGCAGGCGCTTCTTGCTGATTCTTTTCTTGGGTGGGGTCTTCTTTTTTCTGGCCATTGTCTCCTCTGTGAAAAAATGTAATGTGAATGTATCTGTTGTGTATGGTAAGGTCAAAGACTTGCCCGCCTTCCTCTGGATTGCCCGGGCATCTTTTGTTCTGGGCGCTGTAGTTCTTGTCTCGGAGAGGAGATTGTAATAAACAGGGAAGTATAGATATATTGCTATAATGGGTAGATGCAAACCTTGAAGACAGGAGGAGAGGGAGATGGACAAGATCCTGCGCATCGATGTTTCCGGAGAAAAGCCGGAGTATTCCGAGGAGCCCATGGGCGAGTACGCCGGTCTGGGCGGCAGGGGTCTGACCTCGGCTCTCGTGGCCAAGGAGGTCCCCGCGGATTGTCACCCCCTGGGGCCGGAGAACAAGCTGGTTATAGCCCCGGGGCTTTTGAGCGGAAGCGCGGCGGTCAACGCCGGGCGCCTATCCGTGGGCTGCAAGAGCCCGCTCACCGGAGGAATCAAGGAGGCCAACGCCGGAGGACAGGGAGCCAACGTGCTGGCCCGCCTGGGGTACGCGGCCGTAGTTCTGCAGGGGGAGAACAAGACCGAGGCCCCCTATGTGGTGCGCATCAGCCAGGACGGAATCAAGGTGGAGCGAGAGGAAGGGGTGAAGTTGCTCACCAACTACCAGCTCATGGAGCGCCTGCAGGGAGAGTACGGCAAGGACGGGGCCATGATCAGCATCGGCACCGCAGGGGAGATGAGGCTGCCCAATTCCACCGTAGCGGTGACCGATCCGGAAGGCCGCCCTTCCAGACACGCAGGACGCGGCGGCGTGGGAGCGGTCATGGGATCCAAGGGGGTCAAGGCCATAATCCTGGACGGATCCAACGCCGGAGTGCGGAGACCCCAAAACCCGGAGGCCTTCAAGCAGGCCAACAAGAAGTTCGGAGAGGGGCTGCGCAGCCACCCGGTTACCGGACAGGGCCTTCCCACCTACGGAACGAACGTGCTGGCCAACATTATCAACGAAGCCGGGGGGTATCCCACCTACAACTTTCGGCAGGGACAGTTCGAGCATGTGGAACGGATCAGCGGCGAGACCCAGGCGGAGCTTATAAAGAGCCGGGGCGGCAATCCCACGCACGGATGCCACCGCGGATGCCTGATCAGGTGTTCCGGGGAGTTCGTGGACAAGGACGGCAATTTCCTGACCAAGCAGACGGAGTACGAAACGGTCTGGTCCCAGGGAGCCAACTGCGGAATAAGCGACCTGGACGCCATAGCCAGGATGGATTTTCTCTGCGACACCTACGGCCTGGACACCATAGAGATGGGA
>CAYSPQ010000287.1:0-3214 GCA_964432965.1 uncultured Desulfohalobiaceae bacterium | reverse complement strand
TCCAGCTTGGCGCGGACCCGGGAAAGCAGCTGTCGGGTCTCGGGGGAGGGGTCCCGGCTGTCCAGCTCCAGCAGAAGGCGGGCCAGGACTCCGGGCGGGGTGTTGCTTGCCGCGTATTCGTTAAGATCAATGGGCAGGGTTGCAGTGACCTCCATTTGCTCTATAGCCACCAGGAAGTGCTCCGTTTGCCGCTGCATGCGGCTGGGGTCGGAGACAAACTCGCGAATCCATGGGGCCAGATCGGTTTGCCCGGTAAGCTCCAGGCGAAGGCAGAGGTAGTCCAGCTCTTGCCCGGATTCTGCGGCCACTTCCCGAGCGAGACGGTCAATTCGGGACATTATGGCTGACTCCAGTGATTCCTCCGGACTCAGGCCGGTTAGGTCCACCAGGCAGGTCTCGTAGCGCACATCGGACAAGGGCAGCTGATGCAGTTGCTGGATCCCCCGGGGGCCGACCTCTGCAAGCCAAGGGCCGTGAAATCCGTATTCGCTGGGGTCCAGGGCTTGCGGAGTGCCCACGTAGAGCACTGGAGGCGCGCCCTGCTCCTGTCTCTGTCCCGGCGGATTGTGATTGTGACCCAGGATCCAGCCATCCACGGGCAAGCCCTGCATGCGGCTCCGGCTCAAGGGAGCGTGCACGCTGCCCGTTGCGTCCAGTTCGCCGTGCAACAGCACGAGAACCGGAACATGTGGATCCCGGGGCTGATAGTAAGCAACAGGGTCCTGATCTACATGGGCCTGGGGAAAGGACCAGCCGTCCAGGGCCAAGCGCAGCTCCTCTTGCCGGTAGTGGAGATAGCGCTGCCAGCTCCCGTTGCGGCCCAGGAGAATCAGCCAGGGGGAGTCCAGGACATCCACCAGGCGGGGCAGCACGTCGTGGTCGTGATTGCCGGCAATGGCCAGGGTGGTGATGCCGTGGCTGGCGAGTTTCCGGATGCCGCTTTCCAGGGGGCCGGCAGCCTCCCAGAAGCGATTCTCCGCGTCCACTATATCTCCGCAGAGGCAGAGAAGCTCCACCTCCTGCCTTATGGCCAGATCCACCAGACGCTGCCAAGCGGCTGTAGTGGTCCCTGTTTCCCGGGGCAGATCCGGGGATAGGCGAGTGGAGGTGCGGCCCATGTGCAGGTCGCCGCTGAGCAGGATTCGCGCTGGAGTCATTCTCTCTGGCCTCTTCTGGTGTTTAAAACAGGGCAATTGTGCGAGCCAAGAGGCTCTTTGGCAACCCTTTTCACTTTGACTTCCGAGATCTGGACTACTGCCTTGTCCATTCGGCTTGCTTCCGCGGCGATATTTAGGGCATGCTTGACGCAGTACGTAGCGTGAGCTTTTCTAAACCGTGCCGCTGCCCCTTTTACCAGAAGGAGAGGCTATGAGCCAGGAGCGTATATCCCCCCTGTCTTGCGGGCGGGAGGATCATTCCCTGCAGGAGGACAGAAACCTGGACCACAAATGGGATGTGGCTGTGGTGGGAGGGGGTGTGATCGGCCTGTGGAGCTCCCTACATCTGGCCCGCAAGGGAGCGCGAGTGCTGTTGCTGGACGAGGCCCGGGGAGAGGGAGGAAGCTCCGTAGGGAATGCGGGATTGATCGTGCCCGGACGTTGCCGGCCTCTGCCCGGTCCGGGCCGGATCAGGGAGGGCCTGGCCGGGCTGTTGGGCACTGCCCGAAGCCCCTTGCGCATAAGGCCAGGTCTGGACCCGGACCTATGGGGATGGCTGCTTCGATTTGCCCTGAGCTGCCGCAGCAATCGCTTCGAGACGGGCTCCAGGCTCCTGCTGGACATGGCATCCAGCAGCCTGCGCCTCATGGAGCGGGAGCTCCTGGCTCAGGGGGCCGCTTCTCTCCTTTCCCGCGAGGGAGTCCTCTATCCCTACTTCCGGCGCGGCTCCTGGATAAATGCGGTGCAAGAGGCCTGGAAGAAAGAGAGAACCGGCCAGAGCGCCACTGTTCTTTCTGCGGGGCAAGCCAGGGAAATGGAGCCCGCGCTGTCCGGCGACCTGTTCGGGGCGGTGCTCCAGGAGGCGGACAACCGAGCAGAGCCGGAATCTTTGTTGAGCCTCCTGCAAGGGGCGGCAGAGCGGGAAGGTGTAAAACGCGTTTTTTCTGCCCGCGCCTACGCCCTGAGCTTGGGGTCTGGGCGCAGGGTGGAGCGGGTCATGACCAGCAAGGGAGGGGTGCGGGCAGACAGCTTCCTGCTGGCTACCGGAAGCAACATGCAGGGGCTCTTGAAGAGCGCCGGGCTGTGGCTGCCCATCCGTTCTGGAGCCGGATGGAGCATTACCTTCCCCTGGGCGGAGAATGTCCCCTTGCGGGGCACGCTTCTGGAGGAGGATAGAGTTGCCTTGACTCCCTGGGGAGATGGGTTCCGCATTACCGGAGGCCTGGAGCTTTCCTCCAGGGATGGGGGCCTGGAAAGGCTTCGATTGCAGGGAATCCTGCATCGGGCCAAACGCCGCTTGCCTGGCTTGGACTATGCGGGCAGGCCCAGGGTCTGGCACGGACACAGGCCCCTGACCCCGGACGGGCTGCCAGTGGTGGGGCGCATGCCGGAAATGAAAAATCTTTGGGTCGCCTCTGGGCACGGACACTTGGGAATGACTTTGGGCCCGGCAACCGGCTGGCTCATTCCGGAATTGATGCAGGGCTCGCAGGAGGCTGCCTGGAGGGGGGGCTTATCCCCAGAGCGTTTTCTTTAAAGCGGCAAGCTTCAAGCTAATCAGAAGGCTCAGCTATGACCCATGTCCATCGCCTATTCTCTGACTTCTGACTCCTGATCTCTGACTTGCGATCTTTAGGCCAGGCGCCGGCTATAGATTGCTTGCCTCTGACTACCGATTGGTCTCATCCGGCTCTTCTTCTTCCTCCTGCTCTGCCTGCTCCTCGTCCAGGAGCTCGTCCGCTCTGTTTTGGGCGGCAACCCACAGATAGCCAATAATTAGCAGGGGGAAGATCAAGGTGGCCTCGACCAGACGGCCCTGGAACATGGAATAGGTGCTGTGCCCCATTCCCAGGACGATCAGAACCAGCAGGATCAAGGCAACCGTTTTTTTCATTCACTTGCTCCTTTTCCGGTATTTTTGCCCTATACGGTCCCGGACAAGGTTTATAACCCGTTCGAACTCCTCCCGATTCAAGCGGCCCTGCCGGTAGCCCTCCTTCAATTCCTCGGCAAGTGTTTCCAAATCGTAGCTTTTATCCAGGTATCCCTTTTGCCTG
>CAYSPQ010000286.1:0-3218 GCA_964432965.1 uncultured Desulfohalobiaceae bacterium | reverse complement strand
CATCAGGGACACAGGGAGAAAACAGCCAGGGCGCTGGGCATAAGCAGGCGTAGCCTACAGTACAAGCTGAAGAAGCACGGGCTGATCAAAAGGGGATAGAGACGCCCCTTTTCGGGAGTCGCACAGGAATACTCCCGGTGCCGAAAAGGGCGATCACCCCCCTGATCGCACCTAAAGGTCCTTCAGATGCCGCAGAAGAGCCTGCCTCTCCGCATCGGTGAGCTCCGGCCCGAAGCCGGCTCTTGCCATCATGCGATCAACCGTGTTCTCCCATCCCTGTCGATCATGGTCCGCAGCCTCGATTCTGCCCTTTCCGTGGCAAGTGGTGCAGCGTTCCTGCAGCACCTCCTCTCCCTGATTCCCGCCCGCCTGAAGGCTCCCGCCCTGTATTCCGAAAAAAAGCAAGCCGGAAACCGCGCCCAGGAAAATAACCGTCAATAAGCCTTTTTTCATGAAGCTCCTCTCTTTGTTTTCTTGCAGCAATCGCTTCTCTACCGGCTCTGAATATTCGATCACATTCTCCGGCCGGAATCAACATCACTTGGACAAAACCGCAAAGATGAACATTCGCATGGAGCAGCCACTGCTGGATAATTGCGGGACCGGGCTGGATTAAACAGCCAGCCAGATATTTATTTGTTTTCCTTCCCGTGCTAACCTGACCTTCGACTTTATTTCCCACCACTAATAGAACTGGGGGCTTTCTCTAAGCTAGGCTCATCACCCTGAAGTTTGGCTAAAAATATCGTTATATTGATATTTTGTGGTTTTAAGCCTTGCAAGATCCAACTTGTTCCCGATGCAGATGAATCGGGTCCGTCCCGGCTGCTTTGACTCGATCGGAATGACCTCAAGGCCCTCAGCTCGGACGGTGATAGGGCACAATAAGGCATTGCCCGAACAAGGTACGAGACAGGGTGAAGCGTGCCGGTTCATGCGGCAAGGCAACGTCCCTAAGGTGTTGAATATTCTAGGAGAAGCGTTGCAGTGAATTCCATGGAGAAAACAACCAACAGCGGTGCCGACATGGAGCAGGAAACCTCCTGGCACTCCATGCCCGTAAGGGAAGTTTTGCAGCTCCTGCAGGCATCAGAAGAGGGTCTTGGATCCCAAGAGGCCAGGGAAAGGCTGGAAAGGTTCGGCCTCAATAAGTTGCCTCAGGCCAAGAGGCAGGGTCCGTTCAAACGTTTACTCCGGCAGTTCAACAATGTGCTTATACACGTCCTGCTGGTTGCCACCATTGTCACTCTCCTCCTGCAGCAATGGGTGGACTCTGCGGTGATCTTCGCTGTGGCCCTTGTCAATGCCTTGATCGGATTCATCCAGGAAGGCAAGGCGGAAAAATCCATGGATAGCCTTCGGGGGCTACTGGCCCCCATGGCTACGGCCCTGCGGGATGGGCAAAAAAGGAATATTCCCGCGGACCAGTTGGTGCCGGGTGATGTGGTGCTGCTTGCGGGAGGGGACAAGGTTCCTGCCGATTTGCGGCTCTTTCAATCCAGGGAGCTGCAGATAGATGAAGCCGCACTCACCGGGGAATCTGTTCCAGTGAACAAGCATGTTTACGAGGTGGATCCGGAGGCAGGTCTGGGGGATCGCTTGTGCATGGCCTTTTCCGGAACCATGGTGGCCTACGGACAGGGAGCGGGCGTGGTGGTCGCCACCGGGGCGGAAACTCAGATAGGACGCATCAGTACCCTTTTGGCTCAGGTCCAGACCTTGACCACACCCCTTTTGAAAAAGATAACCAGGTTCGGTCACCACCTCACTATAGCCATTTTGCTTTTGGCTCTGGCCACATTTGCCTTCGGCACCCAGGTCCGGGACCTGCTGCCTTCGGATATGTTCATGGCCGCGGTAGGGCTGGCCGTGTCCTCCATACCTGCGGGACTGCCCGCCATAATGACCATCACCCTTGCCATCGGGGTGCAGAGAATGGCCAGAAGAAACGCCATCATTCGAAGGCTGCCTGCTCTGGAAACCCTGGGTTCGGTGACCACTATCTGCTCCGATAAAACCGGCACCTTGACCAAGAATGAAATGACGGTTCAAGGCGTGCAGACCCCGGAAACCCTGTATACCTTTACCGGTACCGGCTATGCCCCCCTGGGAAGCGTCAGGCTGGAGGAAAACGATATTGATCCGCAACAGCACCCGGTACTGATGGAAGCCCTGCGTGCGGGTCTGCTCTGCAATGAAGCACACATTTATTACCACAGCCAAGAAGAATCGTATCGCCTGGAAGGGGCCGCCACAGAAGGCGCCCTGATTGTCGCAGCCATGAAGGCCGGTTTGGACCAGCAGCGGGAAAACAGTTCGCGGCCCAGAGTGGACAGCATCCCCTTTGCCTCGGATAAAAAGTTCATGGCCACTCTGCATCGCTATCACCAGGACGGCAGCTCGCGAATAATTCTCAAGGGTGCTCCGGAACGCGTCCTGGAAAGATGCAACACCCAGGCCACAGCAGAAGATATTCGCGAACTGCATCCAGAGTTCTGGTATGGGAAGGAGGAGACTATAGCCTCCAGGGGACAAAGGCTTTTGGCGGTGGCTTGCAAGGATATTCCGGAAGGCAAGGACCGGCTGGAAGAACAGGACGTCCGGGAAGGCTTCACCATGCTGGGGCTGTTCGGGATAATCGATCCTCCCAGGGAAGACGCGGTCAAGGCGGCGGCCAGGCTCATCGGGGAGTGTGTATCTGTGCGCGAATGCCATTCCGCGGGAATAAATGTGAAAATGATAACCGGAGACCACGCCCTGACCGCTGTCTCCATTGCCAGCGAACTGGGGATAGGGGATGGAGAATCCTTTCTAACCGGAAAGGACATAGAAAGAATGAGCGACGGGGAATTGGAGAAGGAAGCCCCCTGGGTGGACATCTATGCCCGCACCAGTCCTGAGCACAAATTGCGCCTGGTGCAGGCCCTGCAGGCCAGAAACAGCATCGTGGCCATGACCGGGGACGGAGTCAACGATGCACCGGCCCTGAAAAGGGCAGACGTCGGGGTGTCCATGGGCAGGGGAGGCACCGAGGCCGCCAAGGAGGCCTCGGACATGGTGCTGGCGGACGACAATTTCGCCTCCATCGGCAATGCCGTGGAAGAAGGGCGTACTGTATACGACAACCTAAAGAAGGCCATACTGTTCATCCTGCCCACAAATGGCGGACAGGCCTTGGTGGTCCTGGCCTCCATCCTGCTGGGCATAGGCATAATGGA
>CAYSPQ010000285.1:0-3221 GCA_964432965.1 uncultured Desulfohalobiaceae bacterium | reverse complement strand
GCCCGGAGGCTGCTTCCCAGCGCAAGTTTGCTGCCACAACCCCTTTGAGCTCCCCCTGCACAAGAACAGGGCTGGCCACCAGCATTTGTGTGCTTCCGTCTTTTGCCTCTATTATGCCCGCATTGTATACTTCTCCGTCATTCAGGGCCTTGGCAGAGTCCAGCCACTCCCTTTCTCCCACTTCCTCCAGCTCCTGCGAGTGGCTGCCCCCTTCCAGCTTGAACCTCTCCTTGCCCTCGGCATCCACAAAGCGCAGGGAGGAGATTATCCGCTCTGGGCTGCCCTTCAGCTCCACGGTGGCCGTGTTCCAGGAGCGGATCATGTCCTCGCGCAGAAGCTCGGCAAATTCCTGCTCTGCCTCTTGGCCGGCTACTTCTGTGCTGTCCTGCAGCTGAAGGTAACGGGTCAGGGCTGCGGATCCGGCCATATTAGCGGCCTCTCGTTCTCCCATGCGGACGAAGCCGCGCACCTTTTCCCTGGCTCCGGCGACTGCATGTTCCAGGGACTGTTCCGCCTCCTGCACGATTCCCTGCTCCGCCTTGGAAAGGGAAAGATCGCTGAACTGGTCCAGCCGGAGCAGAAAGATCCCGCTACCTACTAGATTTAGGCAAAGGACCAGGCCAGCAACCATAATGACCACCTTGGCCCGCATGGAAAGCTTTTTCTCCACTGAGAGCATTCTGTGGAAAAGTTGTTGAAGCATGGATGAGTCTCCTGAAAATTGTCTTATCTTCCGGAAGAAGGGGAGCAGCTTGCACTGCTCCCCTTCTGCTTCGGACCCTGTCACTTACTCAGAAACCCCTGATTTCGTTCTCCTCGTCCAAGAGGGGAGCTCTGTCCGGCCAGTTTTTACTGCGATTGACCTGTGCCTGCCTGCCTGCCCTAGCTGCCGCTCTTCCCAAGGGCAGCAACCGACTTCGATGGAGGCAGGTCTTCTTTCCTTTCTACCTCCCTGTCACTGCGTTTCAAGGCCATTATGCGATTCTGAGAGCCATGTCGGCCATAAACCAGCTCAGATAGCTGTTTTACCACATTCTCCATCTCTTCCGCCTGGGAGGACAGCTCCTCCGCGGCGCTGGAGGTCTCCTCAGCGTCGGAGGCGTTCTTCTGCACCACCTTGTCCATCTCGGCGACAGCGTTGTTCACCTGCTCGATGCCCTGGGACTGCTCCTGGGAAGCTGCCGCTATCTCCCCGATAAGGGTGTTCACCCTCTCCGTGCTCTGCTTGATGCTCTCCAGGTTGGAGGCAACCTCCTCCGCTACCTGGGCCCCGTTCTCCGAGCTGTTCTGCGACTTCTCGATCAGCTGCGAGGTCTCCTTGGCCGCGTCAGCGGAGCGCTGGGCCAGGTTGCGCACCTCCTCGGCCACAACCGCAAAGCCCTTGCCCGCCTCTCCGGCCCGGGCGGCCTCAACTGCCGCGTTCAGGGCCAGCAGATTGGTCTGGAAGGCGATGTCGTCAATGGTCTTGATGATGCGCGAGGTCTCCGCAGTGGAGCTCTTGATCTCCTCCATGGCCTGGGACATGCGCTGCACGGATTCGCTTCCGCTCTCCACCTGCTTGACCGCCTCCTTGGTTGCGGTGTCCGCCTGACTGGCGTTGTCCGCGTTCTGCTTGGTCTGCGAGGACATCTCCTCCAGGGAGGAGGAGGTCTCCTCCAGGTTGGAGGCCTGCTCGCTGGTTCCCTCAGCCTGGGACTGGCTGGAATCGGAGAGTTGGCTCGAGGCGGATGTAACCTGCTGAGCATTTCTTTGCAGGTTGCCAACGATCCTCTTGACTGGATTGGCTATGGATTGAGCCAATAGATAGACCACAACAGCCACTACTACAAAACCAATGGCACCGATGGTAAGTGTCAACCAGGTTATACGGTTGGCTTGTGCCATGATGGTTTCCATGGGAATGGAAGCCACTGCTGTCCAGGAGGTCCCTGTATCGCCAATGGGGAAGGCTTCCCCTACACGCAGCGATTGCGCCTGAAGCCGCTCGGAATGGTTTACCGCTGTAAAACTCTCCCCTGTTCTGAATCCTTCCTGATTGTCCAACCAGTTCAACTCCTCCAATGCGTTCCTGCCCGCCAACTTGGTGTCGGGATGGCCAACAAACTGATTGTCTTGGGAAATGATAGACAGGTAGCCTCCCCCATCCAAATCCAACTCCGCAAGCATGGAAGATATATCCCCCAGTCTCATGTCCACCCCGGCCACTCCCAGCGCCTGACCCCCAACAGAGATGGGTACTGCCAAGGTGGTCATAAGGATCTCCTCACCCTCTACCTCGTAGGTGAACGGCTCCAGAACCGTCTCCTGCTTTGAACTCAGTGCCTTCTGGTAGTAATCTGCGGTCTGGTAGTCGGAAAGGGGCATGATATTTATCTGATTATCCTGACGGTAGGCATAGGGGACGAAATGCCCCTGCGAATCGTTCCAATCGGCATTCACAGCAGCCTGATCGTCACGGCCGTCAAAGGCATCCGGCTCCCAGCAGATCCAGACTCCATAGAACCTCTCATTCTCTCGGAGGATGTTCTCAAGCATGCCTGTTACTGCCGATCTGCTCAGCCGCTCATCCTCTCTCTGCACTCCCTCCATGGATTGGGCAAAAGAACGAGCAGTCTGCAGGGCTTTTTCCACCCTGGATTGCACCTCTTTTGAATTGTGGGATACAAGATGCCTTGTGGCATCTGCGGCCTGAACCCTGGCCATATCCCTTGCATTTAGGCCTACGATGACGGACAGCGATCCGAAGGCCACAAGTGTTACAATTCCGATGGAATAGAGCATGCGCGCTTTCAGGGAAAGATTGTTCCACCACCTTAACATGCATGTTACCTCATCTTGGGGTTTCTCAATTGAAAAGCCAATTGCATCAAGGACACAGACTCCAGGCCCGAACTGATGAAATGCTTGGTAAAGCGAACATAGCTCCCGTCAGGGTCGGAGATGTTCCTCTGCCCTTCAAAGCGACAATGACAGAATTTGACCTGATCGAAAGCAGTCGAAACACCGCAGGGCAAAGCCCATTACCATGCCGGGATTTTTTGGGGTTGGCACATGAAGTGCAAAAATGGAGGGCATATAGCCTCGATAGCGGCTTGGAACAGTAGCGAAGGCAAAGCACCTCAAAACATCAGAACCGGCAATGTCGTTTCTATAGGCTCTAACGTTGGATTAGACATCCCTTTGCCAAAATGAACAGAGTGATTCGTCTTCCCGTGCAAGTG
>CAYSPQ010000284.1:0-3229 GCA_964432965.1 uncultured Desulfohalobiaceae bacterium | reverse complement strand
GCTGAAACTGTTGCTAAATGCAGTATAAAGGTCGACAATCCGACAAACCAGGCTTTGCGCTGGACGGGCACTTGCCGGAGCTCTCCTGGTAAAAACTCCGGCACCGGACTTGCCGAATCCCCTGTTTCCCAAACAATGTGTCCGTTGAAATAAAAACCGCGTGTCCTTCTTCTGCGTGAAGCCGGAGGGTTTGTCAAGCCAATCCGTGCTCCCGTAAAAGCAAAACACCACTACAGAAGGCTAAAAGTCCCTGACAGCGCAACCTGGCTTCTGCGACAATTCTTGACATTGCCGAAACCTTCGGGCCAAAAATCTTGTTCGCTATCCCCCCTTTTGACGGAAATTAGCACAAGGCAGCTTCTGACACACCCTCCCACGATATCCGTCGAGTTACCTTTACCTGGCAACTCAACAGATTAAGCACGTTTATACAGACCTCAATCGAGCTGTTCCCTCCTGTATCTTCGGTGGGGGCTTCGCCCCCAAGCCCCCATGACATGGCTCACAACGAGTCTTGTAAAAAAAGCCTTTATAACCCAATGGGTATTGAAGGATGGTTGTAAATATCCACGAAAATCATGCAGACCACCTAAAATGAGCGGTTTTATCGCTCATTTCAGGACAGAGACTCAGTCTTGCTCCTCCCTGTTCTGACTGCTCTCCATCACCGCTTTGATCTTGGCCTCCAGATTGAGCATATAGGCGGACTCCGGCTGTTTGGGCCCGGGAAGCGGGTCATACTCCCAGGACTTGATCCTTTCCATGACCCGCTGAGTGTCGTTTCTCTCCTCCTTCATGCACTCGAGAACCCAGTCCTTGAACTTGCCGGCCCATTCCAGGGAGCGGTGCATGTATTGCCGGGCGTCCCCTCCGGTATAAACGTAATTGTGGGCCGGACATACCAGCTCCAAAGGGAGCTGGCTCAATCTGGTCAGTGAGCGCATGTAGGCATCAAAGTCGGAGGATGCCTCGGTAAAGATGTAATCCATGGCCGAGGGCACTCCGGCCGCCTCCCCGCAAAGCAGCGCACCCTGTTCCGGGAGATAGAAGCTGAGGCTGTCCCGGGTATGCCCGGGAGTGGAAAGAACTTCTATCCCGGAACTACGAGAGATAGGCAACACCTCTCCATCTTCCACGATCCTGTCCACCTCAAAGGGTATAAACTCGGCCTCCTCCTCAGTCAAACCCATGTCCCGCATCATCTGCCCAGCCGCTCGATTCAAGCCATGAATCAGTTCCAGCGCCCTGGGTTTGCCCAAAATTCTTTGCCCCTCCCTGGAGCAGCAGATGGTTAGGCGGGGGAATCTGCTCTGAAAAAAGGCTGCAGCACCGCAATGATCGAAGTGAACATGAGTAAGCAGCAGACGATCCGGTTCCCTGTTTCCCAGTATTTCTTCCATATTGCGCACATACAGCGGACCCAGGCTGGCAAATCCAGCATCCACGAGTGTCACGCTCTCTCCCAGAATCAGGAACACAGGTGCGCCTGGAGGACCCAACAAATACAGATCTTTCCCTATGCGGCCCTGTTCAGAAAAAATCATTTCTTTTACCACTCCTGGCTAGCATCAGAAAAGACGCCTTTCCGAGTGCGAACTAGCTTCGCTCTTTGTTGGGGAAAGATGAAGCTAGAAAATGGCCGAGTGACCTCTGGACAAAAACATGCTTATGAAGTAGGATTTGCTTAATTTATAATACTACACAAGCATGAGGTGTAGAACTCAAATCCCGGTTAAGGGACGAGTAGGCAAGGTAAACCCACTCGACGGAGAGTCTTGCCATAAGGCAGGTTCCGCAATGAACAGCGTCATCGTGCTCAATGCGGATTTCACCTATCTGCATACAGTAAGCTGGAGAAGGGGCCTGCGCCTGGTTCTCAAGGGCAAAGTGGAAGTATTGAAATACGGGCACTACGTGGTGAACAGCTTCCAGAACCTTCACCGCATCCCCTTGATCGTCCGCCTAATCACCTTCGTCCGCCGCGTGTACAAAAACAAGGTCCCCCTGAACAAGCGAAACATTCTCGTAAGGGATGATCACATCTGCCAATATTGCGGCGTATCCTGCAAGCAGCATCCCACGCTGGATCACATCCTACCCAAATCCAGGGGGGGAAGCTTTACCTGGAACAATACGGTTACCTCCTGTCGCAAGTGCAACCAGAAAAAAGGGGACAAGACGCCCAGCGAGTCCGGAATGACCCTTCTCAAAAAGCCGGTGCAACCCACCATATCCGAATTCCTCAATCAGAAGGTCGCCCAGATGGGGCTGCAAAAATTCCTGCAGGATCTGGTATAACTATATTGTCCGGCTTCCGTGTGTAACTAGCCTGGTCTCCGGGCTTCCACCAGACAATCCATATCCCTTTGCGAGGCTTCCCCGGTGCGCAGCGCCCTTATCTGCTCGAATCCGGCCTGCTCCAAGGCTTCGTTGACTTCCCGGAAGGTATAGGTGTCCCCTCTTTCCGTATTCACCAGCATATTCAGGGCAAACATTGCCCCCTCTTGGGGGCTGGTGCGGGATTCGTCCATGATGTGATCGCGTATGAGCAGGATTCCTCCCGGCTCCAGGGCGCGGTAAACCTTGCAGAACAGCTCTAGATTCTGTTCCGGTCCGTTTTGGTGTATAATAGCTGAAAGAAGGGCCATGTCACAGCCTGTAGGGAGCTCCTCTCGGTAGAAGTCTCCCGGGAACAAGCTGATACGCTCTCCTTCCGGCTCCTGTCGGATACGCTCCTCGGTTATGGGGATGACTCTGGGCAGGTCGAAGACGATTCCCTCCATATGGGGGTTGTGCCGCAAAAAGGCCAGGGTGTAGACTCCTGACCCACCGCCGACATCCAGAATGCGGCGACAGGATGTCTCTCCATAGAAAACTGCCACTTCCTCGGCCAAATCCTGCCCCAGCACGTGCATGGCCTCGATGAAGTCCCGCTGTTCCTGGTCACTCAAGTCGAACAAAGGGTTGGATCGCTCCTCGTTTTCCCCTTTGATCACAGTTTCCGTCAAACGGCTCCAGTTTCGCCAGACATGGGCCATATGCCGGACCACCGGCAGCATGGAGCGGGAGTGGCTTGCGGAAAGCACTGCTCCCCGCGGAGTCAGCTTGTAGCGCTCTCCTTTTTTCTCCAAGTAGCCGCACACCACAATGCTGTCCAGAAGCCTCGCCGTGGCCCGCTCATCCAGGCCCTTGGCCTGGCTTATCTCCTGTGCGGTGCTCGGCCTGTCTT
>CAYSPQ010000283.1:0-3238 GCA_964432965.1 uncultured Desulfohalobiaceae bacterium | reverse complement strand
GGCGAGTGGAATGCAACTTCCGGGCTTGTGCAAGGAGTCAGTGGCTCCGGAGGAAGACTCACCCTTCTAGGGTGTAGGAGGACGTCTCGAAGTCCATCACTTTGCCTAGTATTGGGGCCGATTCCCCATCTTATCTTCTTGTTCACTTTTCAAATTCTTTTTTTTCAAAATGTAGATGCCTGAAGCAAACATTACTTCAAAAATACAGATAATCAGGACCCATAAATATACGGGAAAGTAGTTATTGATTTCTTCTACATAAATATATATGGAGCCCAATAATATAGGAAATAAAACAATCAATATAACTAAAGAATAAATCGCCCATCTTAAGATTTCTGAACGGCTCTGGTTTTTTGTATCATCCATCTATTTCACCATCTAACTTCTCCATCAAACTTGAAGGAGATGATCTTAGAATCTCCCTTTTGAGGTCCTCTCTTATGATATACTCGGCGAAATTCGTTTTTAATATTAAACTATCTTTGAATCTCCCCGATTTCCTATGATATATCTTTTCAATCTCTTCAAATTTAACTTTCTCTTTGTTACCACTAGGTGTATAACCAGAAGGAATTTCAACCCATCTTTCAGTTATGACATATGGCCTGGTTTTATTCCAAAGTGAAACTGAATAGAGAGGTATAAAAATCAATAAAAACACCGTAACAACTGCTGATATAGATATAGTTAGAATATTCTCAGATAAATAAAAAACATATGTGACTGATGAAAAAACCAATATAGTGATTACATATAACATAGGGAGGATTTTTTTAAGATTGTCATCTGGGTAAATCTCTTTTTTCATTTCCGATCCCTCTTTCATAAAGCTGCGCTCAAGCCATATGCTGCCCAACTACCAGGCATAAATGCTAAATTAGTCAATAGAGCTGGCACATTTTTTGATAATGCAGAGAATATAAATCCAAAAAATGCACTGAAACAGCTTATTGTAGTCATGACAAACCCAAATAATAGATCACCGATCGAAGAACCAGCAATTGTTGCTATCAATGCTATAACCGAATTCACCATATTCGCTACTGCTAAAGCAGTTGAATTTCCTCCAAAAGCTAACCCCTTTAATGATTCAATCGTTAAAAATGCAGAAGCAGACAACATTATAGCTGTAATAACTCCTTCAGCTATATCAAATTTGTCAAGCTTTTCGAAGGCGTTAAATAATATTTGTACACGCCCTTCCATCCAGCCTGCTTTATCAAAAAACCTCTTGAGAGCATCTAGACTAATATTTGGAACATTTTCAGAACTTATCTCATCGAGACCTATCATATCGATTAATTGAGGGTTCAATAGGATATCTAAAAATCCTCCTATTGAATCACTTAGCTTTTCACCGGCCATCCTTTTGATTGATGAGATATGACTCATAATACCTGAATCAAACTCATCATTTATCGTTTTACTTATTTCTCCGATAGCACCGAACGGACTCAAGTATTGCTGAAACGGCTCGATGAAGCTAATCATATCAGCTTATCTCTATACCTTTCTTCTCCGCCCATAAGGAAGAAATTGAAACAGATAATCCAAAATCATTACCATACTAATTAAAAAGATGTATCCGACGTACTGAGACAGCCTCATAATCAATAAAGACATCGGAAACGCCCAAACGCTAACTCCTAAACCCATATATAGATTAACATTCCAAAAAGTGATATTGGATTTAGAGAAGAATAGGGAAAGCAATAGGGATCCGTACACGAGGAGAGACATACCCGTGATCCACAGATATTTTTGATATGTAGTATTGAATATACTATAGACTATAGTCGATATAAATACAACTAGGGAGGCTAGTAAAATTGTTAGTCTAATTGATGGTCGTTTTTAGATTTTTATGTCTCTCATCTATACTCTTTTCCCTCCCTTAAAAAAAAAGAGAAAATACATGCCAGTAGATAATATGTACATGAAGACTACCTGGAACGATATGTTATTTATTATCACATTAAATAAAGAAATATTTATGTTTGTATAAATTAAAATTATAAACGATGAAAGAAATAGTGAAAGGAATACCAAACGTTCTACATTTTTAGATATTTTATTCTCATTTTTATCAAATTTAACTATAAGACCAAAGATAAAGTTGGATAAGAACAGTATTATCCAGAGAATCATTAGCTCAATAGTACCTAACATCTTATTCATCTCATTTTACAATTTTACTTTGAGGCCAAATAACAACCATAAGCAAATCCTGTAATAGCTATTGAAGAATCCGCACCGATTAAAAGCATTTCTATTGGAGATGTCCCACTTTCTATAACTCCCATCCCCCAGAAAATCACAGAAAAAATAATTGCTGGAAAACCCATAGCTGTTAAAGCAACGACTTCTGCAATTCCAAATACTCCTGCTGCTGAACCGAGTAGAGCTACACTTTCAATCAATGCGGAAATACTCGCCATCACTAAAGAACCTACTCTAGCTGCTTCTGTTCCAAATAAATAGGTGTAAGACCAAGTTACCATGGTCAAAACTAGCCCGGTATAGCCCAAAATATCATCTGCATTCTCACCCACAAAGCTAGAAACCCCATCGATCACACCATCGATCAAGTCATTGCTTACACCAGCTGCCTCTAGGAAATCCTGTATAGCCTCTATCGTAGGCAGCTCCATGTCGAATCCGTCAGGTAAAGACGTATCTCCCGCAATGTTCTCTGCCAGACCCATGAATGTTTCGACGATAGTAGATACTCCATCACCTATAGCATTTTCGACCGTTTCGAACAGGTTACCAACTTCTTCAGGCATCGATCCTCCGAGCGAATCCGCGATCACTTCCATCGCACCCATAGGACTCAAGTATTGCTGAAACGGCTCGATGAAGCTCATTATTCTTTTCAGTACATCCATCACTCCCTGAGCCCTATCTTGCTGACTGATGAACGACAGCATTAGGGAAGTGCCGGCCTCCATCGTCGCGTCCACGTCTCCGTCATCGTTGTCCCACTTGGCTAATTCATCGAAGAAGTTCTCCATAGCTTCTTGTATACCTTCCGCCCAATCCTGTAGCTCTTCGACGATCGGGTCCACGACGGAGCTGAACATGCTGGAGACTTTTTCCTTGATCCACTGCGCCAGAGCGCTCATCAGTTCTCCGACCTCGTTCACCGCGTCCCGTACAGCGCTGAAAGCGTCGCCTATCGCGTCGATCACTCGCATGCCCCACTCGACTATCATCTCACCTAGTGTCTGCACTA
>CAYSPQ010000282.1:0-3245 GCA_964432965.1 uncultured Desulfohalobiaceae bacterium | reverse complement strand
GCAGCACCCTCTATATAAAAAGTATATCCGGCGCAAAAAGAAATTCATGGCCCATGATCCCCATAATTCCTGTAATATTGGAGATAAAGTCCAGATTATGGAGTCTAGACCACTGAGTAAAAGGAAGCGCTGGTTCTTGAAAAATCTTGTAGAAAAAGCGGTTTAGGGGGATAAAATGATTCAGGTGGAATCCAAACTTGATGTGGCTGACAATTCAGGTGCCAAACTGGTCAGCTGCATTAAGGTTCTTGGGGGAAGCAGACGGAGATACGCCAGCATTGGCGATATAATAGTAGTTTCCATAAAGGAGGCTATACCTCAGGCAAAAGTAAAGAAAGGAGACATTTACAGAGCCGTCATAGTGCGGACGAGGAAAGAGATAGCCCGAGACAATGGCTCCTTGATTGTATTCGACAACAATTCAGCTGTATTGTTGCATAAGAATATGGAACCTGTAGGTACACGAATTTTTGGACCAGTTGCCCGGGAATTGCGGCAAAAGAATTTTATGAAAATAGTATCCTTAGCTCCAGAAGTTTTATAGAGAGGGGAGCCATGAAAAAAAAGAAGATCCTGGTCAATGACAGGGTGAAAGTGCTTTCCGGAAGGGACAGCGGAAAAATAGGTACAGTCAAGAGTGTTGATCTTAAGCAGAATCGTGTTGTCGTGGAAAACGTAAATAAAAGAAAGCAGCATGTACGCGGCAATCCCATGACCGGGAAGAAGGGTGGTATACAGGAAGTGGAGATCCCCATCAGCTATTCCAATGTGGCCATACTGTGCGAGTCCTGTGCAAAGCCCACTAGAGTTGGATACAAAATCACCAATGATGGAAGTAAGTATCGTTTCTGTAAAAAGTGTGATGAATTTCTGGATTAAACACTAGAGACGAGGGCATTCATGAGCCGTTTAAAAACAGTATACCGAGAAAAGATCGCGCCTGATTTGATCGAGACTTTTGGCTATAAGTCTCATATGCAGGTGCCTAACCTGCAATATATTTCCCTGAATATGGGCTTGGGCGAGGCAAGTCGGGACAACAAGCTTTTGCAGGACGCCCTACAGGAACTGAGCACACTATCAAGTCAGAAAGCAGTGGTGACTAGGGCTAAGAAATCTATCGCCTCCTTTCGGGTCAGACAGGGTATGCCTGTGGGTTGTCGGGTAACCCTTAGGAGATTGCGTATGTGGGAATTTTTTGATAAACTTATAAATTTCGCATTACCAAGAGTCAGGGATTTCCGGGGCCTTCCGGATAGGGGGTTTGACGGTAGAGGCAACTTTACCATGGGTGTGCGCGATCACACTATATTCCCCGACATCAATAAAGAAAAGATTGATCGTATCAAGGGCCTTAACATAACCATTGTTACCTCTGCCCGAACAGATAAGGAAGGCAAGGCTTTGTTACAAAATTTGGGTATGCCCTTTGTTAAGTAAGGAGGATGGAAGTGGCACGAAAGGCACTTATGGCCAAGGCTGCCAAAAAGCAAAAGTTCCGGGTTCGCGAATACAATCGTTGTCCGCTTTGCGGTAGGGCGAGGGGATTCTTGAGACAGTTTGGCTTGTGCCGTATCTGTTTCAGAAATATGGCCTTAGCCGGAGAAATACCCGGGGTTCGTAAATCCAGCTGGTAAGCAAGGAGAAATGTATGCCCACTAGCGATCCCATTGCAGATATGCTGGCTCGCATACGCAATGCTCATATGGCGCTGCATAAAAAAGTCAGACTGCCCAAATCTAAAATGAAGGCGGCAATAGCTCAAATACTACTCCAGGAAGGATACATAGAGTCTTTTGTGGAAGAAGAAAACGAGATTGTCCTATATTTAAAGTATGTGGCTAGCAAACCGGCGATTCAAGGCATGCAGCGTGTGAGTAAGCCAAGCTGCCGCCGCTACGTAAAGATTAAAGAGATGCCTACTGTACAAAGCGGTTTGGGGATCAATATCCTTTCCACATCCAAGGGTGTTTTGGATGGCTATCGCGCCAAACAGGAAAATGTTGGCGGTGAATTACTCTGCCAAATTTGGTAAGCGGAGATTATTATGTCCCGTATCGGAACAACGCCGATATCTGTACCGGAAAATACAGAAGTCACTATCGAGCAATCCAGCATCTATGTAAAAGGTCCCAAAGGCGAAATGGAGCTTCATAACCACCCCAAAATTGACTATGAATGGGAAGGCTCCAATCTGCATGTTAAGCGCGTGGATAACAGCAAGGTAGCTAAAGAACAGCACGGCTTAAGGCGCACGCTTATAAATAATGCAGTAGTGGGCGTGAGCCAGGGATATGAGAAGGGGCTGGAGCTTGTGGGTGTGGGATACAAAGTACAAGTTCAAGACAGTGAAATTGTCCTGCACGTGGGTTATTCGCATCCCCAGCATGTGCCGCTTCCGGAAAATATTCAAGCACGGACCGAAGGTAGCAAGCTTTATATATCTGGAGTTGACAAAGAGGAAATTGGTGAGTTTGCAGCTCGAATTCGTCGTATACGCCCTCCCGAGCCCTATAAAGGCAAGGGCATAAAATACGTGGATGAAGAGATTGTTAGAAAAGCCGGTAAATCTTCCAAGAAGTAGGAACATAAGGTTATGAAACTTACTAAGAATGAGGCCAGGAAGAGAAGAAAGCTTCGTATTCGCAAGAAGATTCAGGGAACCGCGGACCGTCCTCGTTTGGTCGTTTTTAGGTCCAATAAATATATTTACGCTCAGATTGTGGATGACGAAAAACAGGAAACTAAGGCTGCTTCCTCTAGTCTGGCTATTGCGAAGGACAGGTCCTTGACCAAGGAGACGGCACGCCTAGTGGGTCAGGATATTGGCAAAAAAGCACGTGAGTACAATCTACAAGAGGTGGTTTTCGATCGTAACGGGTATATGTACACCGGCAGAGTTAAAGAACTTGCCGATGCCGCACGGGAAGAAGGCTTAAACTTCTAGTTGGGGTTGCTAAATGGCTGCAAATGAAATCGGCTACATTGAGAAAATCGTTCATTTGAATCGAGTGGCCAAAGTTGTGCAAGGTGGTAGAAATTTCAAGTTCAGCGCACTAGTAGTGGTTGGTGACGGTCAGGGCAAGGCCGGATGCGCTAGAGGCAAGGCCAACCAAGTTCCGGATGCTATTACCAAGGCCACCGAGAGGTCTAAGAGAAATTTTATACAAGTTCCCTTGATTGAAGGCACCATACCGTTTCAGGTAACCGGAGATTATTGTGGGGCAGAGGTGCTTTTAAAGCCA
>CAYSPQ010000281.1:0-3249 GCA_964432965.1 uncultured Desulfohalobiaceae bacterium | reverse complement strand
AAAGACTTTTTGCAGACGCATCTGGAAGGGCTCTATCCGAGTCCTAGTAGCGCATAATCTCGGGGCTGCGGATCTCGATATCCGCCTGGGCTCGCATGGACTGAACCATGCTGTTGAACAACTCCTGTTGCCGGCTGGCAGCGAGCCTGGAGAACCAGAAATCCTTTTGCTGCTCCCACATTTCTTCAGAGGGCCTAAGGATCTCTTCCACTTGAGCTACAAGATAGGCTTCCTCCAAATCGTATACCTGGGGCAACCACTCTCCTTCCCGAGCAGTAAAGGCGTCTCGGGCTAAATCCGGGGCCTGGCCGAGTTCCGAAATTCTGCCTTCGTGCCCGAACGGTTCGCTAGTTGCAATCCGGTCCTCCAGTTCCTGCGGTATATCACCGCCTTCACGCACTGTTTCCAGGGCTTCCTGCGCCCGGGACCGAGCCATATTCGCAGCCTGTTCCCTTCCCAGCCTCTCGGCGATCTCTTCTTCCACTTCCTCCAGATCCCGCATGCAGGACTCGCTGTACTCCGTCTTCTCCGCCAGGAGGTAGCCCTCCTCCAGAAGCAAGGGCTCAAAGGTTACCTGGCCGGGTCCTAGATCGAAGAGCACCTGTCTCTGCTCCCGATCCAGATCCAACTCTTCCGGGCCACTCTCCAGGGTAAACCAGTCACTTGCATGCGTCTGCAACTCCAGCTCCTGCGCCGCTTGTTGCAAGTCCTCTCCCCGGAAGATTTCCTCTAGCACATCGTCCAGGACTTCACTAACTCCTCGTGCGGCTCTGTCCCGAGCCACGATCTCCTCCACCTCATCTCTCACTTCCGAGAACTGCTTGACTTCACCCTCTTGGCGCTCTTCTACTCTTATCAGATGCACTCCCCGGTTAGTGCGGAAGGGCTCGCTCAGCTCTCCAGGCTCCAGGGAAAAAGCCACCTCTTCAAAGGATGGAATGCTCTCACCCCTTTCCAGCCATCCCAGATCCCCTCCCTCGGATGCAGCAGGACCCTGGGAATACTCTCGCGCCGCCTGGGAAAAGGAAATTTCTTCCGTCTGGATGCGGCGCATCAGCTGATTCATTTCCTCTTCCGCCTCCTGCAGCAGATCAACAGGCACGTCCTCCTCTAGCTCAAACAGGATCTGCCGGGCCCTGATCCTATCTTTTTCCCGGAAATCCTGTTTGTTCCTCTCGTAGTAGCTCTTGAGCTCCTCTTCGGGGACCTCCTGGTAACTGGCCAACTCTTGTGGAGTCAGAAGGATATAGCGCATCTGCATTCGAGCAGGCTCTTGGAACTCTTCCTGGTGCTTCTGGTAGTAATCCTGGATCTCCTCTTGGCTCACCTCGATTTGCCCCGCATGCTCCTCTGCCCGAAAAGCAAGATAGTTTACTTGACTTTGCAGGTTGAGGAACTCGAACATTTCCCTGGCCTCCTGAGTGGAAGGCCGGGCAGGTGATCCCAGAAGCTGGGTCATTCTCTGGATCAGGGCGTCCTGTCTTATTGCCGCCTCGAACTCTCCAGGAGTCATACGGCTGGATTGCAGGATGGCCCGGTAACGCTGGGAATCGAAGGTCCTGTCCTCATCCTGGAAGATTTCCATTTGCTGAATCCTTTCCCTCAATTGCGAGGAGGGAAGGACCACTCCCATCTGCGAGGCCTTGTCCATGAGGAGCTTTCTCTCCACCATCTCGTCAAAGACCTGGCGCTTGAGATCCATCTCCCTAATTTCCTCCCTGTCCAATCCTCTTTCCTGTCGAAGGCTGTTCACGCGCTGCTGGTATCTCTCCTGAAAATCCCTGGTCAGGATCTGATCTCCATTTACGGTGGCCAGAATGGCCTGCTCGTCTCCCTGAAAGCCTCCAATGCCCCAGAAAACGAAGACGAGCACTATAATGCCGAATAAAAACTTAACCATCCAGGATTGGGCGTTTCGCCTCATTCCATCCAGCATAAGGACCCTTTTGCCTCCTATTTATCCCCTGAATATCAGGGGTTTTGTTTAACTGAATCACAGCTTGCCGCTTCCTCTGAAGGATCTATCCAGATACAAAACCCGGAAGATTTAAGAGTCAAGTCCGCAAAAGGCTTCCATTCAGCTCCCGGCAGCTGAGCTCTCAAGGAATACAACTGGGCATAGGCAGTGCCGCTAACGGGGATGGCCTATAAGGCCAAAGGGGGGGCTTACGACTCTTGCTAAGAGCTCTTTCCTCTCACGTATTCCAACAAACCTCCGGCTAAAAGGACATCCAGCTCCTGACTGCCCAGATCGTTTTGAACCCGTATAGGCTTGCCACCGCAGACGACTTCCATGGTTCCGCCTGGAATCAGCCTAGTTCTGTTTATAACAATATTGTCCCCGATTTCCAAGAGGTCATAATCATCTTTATCCGCAAATAAAAGGGGCAGGATCCCAAAGTTTATCAGGTTGGCCCTGTGTATTCTAGCCAGGGACTTGGCCAAGACCACCCGGACTCCCAGATAGCGAGGGGCAAGCGCAGCATGTTCCCTGCTGGAACCCTGGCCATAGTTTTCTCCTCCCAGAATAAGGCCCTGGCCGCTCTGAAGAGCCCTGTCCGGAAACTCCGGATCAAGGGCATTAAAGGCGTATTGGCTGATAGCCGGAATGTTGGAGCGAAGGGCAGTCACTTCCGCTCCTCCGGGCAGTATGTGGTCCGTGGTGATATTGTCCCCCGCCTTGAGCAGCACAGGCAGCTCAAGGCTATCGGGAAATGGCTGCAGCCGCGGAAGAGGAACGATGTTGGGCCCCCGCCGCACCTCAACGCTTGAGCCGTCCCGTGGAGGATAAAGAAACTGCTGTCTGCCGACTCTGGTGTAATCGGGAACATCGGGTTTTTCCGGCGCCTCTCCCCATTTATGGGGATGAGTGAAGCTTCCACTCAAGGCGGCCTGAGCAGCAGTTTCCGGGCTCACCAGGTAGACCCGGGCATCCTTGGTACCGCTTCGACCCTCGAAATTGCGATTAAAGGTGCGCAAACTCACCCCTCCGCTCACCGGTGCCCCTCCCATCCCTATGCAAGGTCCGCAGGCCGGCTCCAGAAGGCGCACCCCGCTGTCCAGAAAGGATTTCAGAAGCCACTCTTCCTCCAGCAGCCGAAGGACCTGGCGGGATCCTGGAGAGAGAAGGGTATCCACCCCGGGATGTACACGGGTGCCATTCAGCACCCGCGCTGCCCGCACGAGGTCGGCATAGGAAGAGTTGGTGCAGGAGCCAATGGCCACCTGATCCACTTCCAGTCCGTCCAG
>CAYSPQ010000280.1:0-3257 GCA_964432965.1 uncultured Desulfohalobiaceae bacterium | reverse complement strand
ATCAATCCGTCGATACCGTCCTCGATACCTATAAACAGCCCGAAATCGGTGATGTTCTTGATTTGAGCCTCCAGAATGGTACCCTCGGGGTATTTTTCCTCCACGACATCCCAGGGGTTGGGACGAACCTGTTTCATTCCAAGGGATATGCGCTTTTTCTCGGAGTCAACTCCCAATACGGCCACTTCCACTTCGTCCCCGGCCTTGACCATTTGAGAAGGATGCCTGAGCTTCCTGGTCCAGGACATTTCGGATATGTGAACCAACCCTTCCACTCCGGGCTCCAGCTCCACGAAAGCCCCATAGTCCATGATATTGGTTACCTTCCCCGTAACCTTGGTCCCCTCCGGATATTTTTCGTGGATCTGCTCCCAGGGGTTGGGCACGAGCTGCTTGAGCCCCAGGGATACCTTTTGTTCTTCCCGGTCGAAGGAGAGCACCTTCAGATCCAGAGTATCCCCCATTTGCACCAGCTCCTTGGGATGCTTAATCCGCTTCCAGGACATGTCGGTGATATGGAGCAGTCCGTCCAATCCGCCCAGGTCTATGAAAACTCCGTAGTCGGTAATGTTCTTCACCTTGCCCTGAACGGTCTGGCCCTCTTCCAGACTCTGCATGAGCTCCTGGCGTTTCTTCTCCCGCTCCTCCTCCAGGATCACCCGACGGGATACAATCACGTTCGTCCGTCTACGGTTGATCTTGAGGATGCGAAAGTCGAAGTCCTGGCCCACAAGGGCGTCCATGTCCGGCACCGGACGGAGATCCACATGGGAGCCTGGTAGAAAAGCCTCTATCCCCTTGATCTCCACTGTATAGCCGCCCTTGATTCGTTTGACGATCCGGCCGGGAACATTTTCTTCCCTTTGCTGCAGATCCTCCAGTTCGTCCAGGACCCTCATTCGCCTGGCCCTGCGATGGGACAAAGAGATCGTGCCTTCCTGGTCGTTCTTGAGCACCACGAAGACATCCACCTCGTCCCCCTCGGAGACGGTCACGTTGCCTTCGCTGTCCTGGAACTCCTCCAGAGGGATCTGGCCCTCGGATTTGAAATTGACATCCACCAGGACGGCGTCATGGTCGATCTTGACCACTTTCCCCTTGACCAGGCTACTCTCCTCCAGGTCCGCGAAATCCTTCTGGAGATAGTCCTCCAGAGCGGCCTCGAAATCCTCGTACCCAGCCAACTCGTCGTTGGACATTTCCTGCAAAGACTCTTCGTTTTTTTCCATTCTTCTCCCCCTAGACAAAATAATTTGACCACCACTACCAGATCCTGAATTACTTGACAACACAAGTAGACAAAAATCCCCGGCCGATTTCTTCCTGGTAAAAATCTTCTTTTGTATCAAATAGATATCCTGCACTCTGATGTATATCCTCTACAGAAGCAAAAACCGAAGCTCCCACTCAAGCAAGGCCGATCA
This sequence comes from uncultured Desulfohalobiaceae bacterium, assembly GCA_964432965.1. Lineage (GTDB taxonomy): Bacteria > Desulfobacterota > Desulfovibrionia > Desulfovibrionales > Desulfothermaceae > JAIPDU01. The sequence continues at coordinate 1,833 of CAYSPQ010000280.1, read as the reverse complement.
GATCATAGGTTTTTGCCTCCTCTATGCGTGCTTGCACCATATCTCCAGCGGACAGGGATTCACCGCTTACATAGCAGATGCCGTCCACTTCCGGAGCTTGGAACCAGGCGCGCCCTTCATACAGGGTAGGCCATTCTGGATTGCTTCTGTCCACTAGAACGGACATGGTCTTACCTTCCATCTCGGAGTGGATCTGCCCGCTTATTTCCGCCTGAATTCTCATAAGCTCCTGTTTGCGCGCTTCCTTGATTCCCTGTGGCACCTGGCCGGAATACCTGGCCGCCCGCACGCCCTCCTCGGGAAAAAAGGAAAACACACCCATATGCTGGAATCTTACTTGTCGCACGAACTCGGCAAGCACCTGAAAGTGACTCTCCTCTTCGCCGGGAAATCCTGTAAGCAATGTAGTGCGCAGACTGGCCTCCGGGAAGAAGCTGCGGACCTTGTCCACCACCTTGTAGGGTTGGGTGGAAAAAGGCCTGCCCATTTTGCGCAGTATATCTGCATGGGCGTGCTGCAGAGGGATATCGAAGTAGGGCAAGACAGGCGGTGATAACTCCCTGAATCCGACCAACAGATTGTCGGTTATTCCCGCCGGATACAGATACATGGGACGCAACCAGGCAAGGCCGGGCAAGGAGGCAAGCTCGCGCAGCAAGGCAACCAGGTCCTGTTCACCATCCAGATCCCTGCCGTACTCGGTGATATCCTGGCCCACTAGAACGATTTCCCTCACCCCCTGGGCTACGAGGGATCTCGCTTCCTCTTTCAGGGAGCCAATCGGCCTGGAGCGCAAGCTGCCCCGGATTCGCGGAATCAGGCAAAAGCTGCAACTGCGGTTGCATCCCTCGCTAATCTTTAAATAGGCATAGGACGGCCCGGTACTGATTCTCCTCTGTGCCATTCCCCCTGTTCCCTCTCCAGCGGAGTCCGTCAGGTCGTCTCCCATTTTCAGGGCCCACGCCAAATAGGAGCCTACTTTTTCCTGCTCCTGCAGGGGGATCCATAGGTCGACTTCCGGTAATTGAGTTCTCAGCTCTTGGCCGTATCTAGCCAGCAGGCATCCGGTGACTGCAAGCACAGGCCTTCGCGGCAATTCCTTAATATCCCGGGACACTTCCAGTATGGTCTGTACCGATTCCTCCACTGCGGACTGTATGAATCCACAGGTGTTGATTAGCACTACTTCCGACTGCTCCATGGAATCTACAGGGGAAAAGCTTTCTCCCAGGATGCCCAGCATTCTCTCCGTGTCCACCAGATTTTTGGGGCATCCCAGACTTATGGTGTGCAAGGCGATCTTTCCGGTCATATTGGGGAATTCCTTGATTGCTTGTTGAATTTGCGGAAGAAAAAAGATATATTCGTATTCCCCGGTATGCAAGTACTTTCCAGCCTGAGCTAGCATGAAGAACGCACAACCAGGGAAAAAGCTCATGAAGCTAGTCATAGCAACCCGCAATCCGGGAAAAAAGGAAGAGATCCAAAACATCCTTTCCACCTTATCTTTGCGGATAAGCGTGTTGGGCCTGGAGGAATTTCCTGAACTGGGAGAGATTCCCGAGCCGGGCGAAACCTTCGAGGAAAACGCCCTGCACAAGGCACGCATTGTGGCGCAGCACACGGGGCTCATAAGCCTGGCGGACGACTCCGGCCTGGAATGTGATGCCCTGGGCGGAGAACCGGGAGTATACTCCGCCCGCTACAGCGGCGAACAAGCTGACGACCAGAGCAACAACGCCAAGCTCCTGGATCGATTGGGGCATATCCCTTTTTCCCAACGCTGGGCCAGGTTTCGTTGCGTGATCTCCACTTGCGCCCCCACTGGTGAAT
>CAYSPQ010000279.1:0-3259 GCA_964432965.1 uncultured Desulfohalobiaceae bacterium | reverse complement strand
TGGGTGGAGCGGTAGTTCTGCTCCAGCTTTATCACCCGGCAGTGGGGATAGTGCTGGGTAAAGGCCAGGATGTTGCCCACCGTGGCCCCCCGGAAGGAGTAGATGGACTGGGCGTCGTCTCCCACAGCCATGAGGTTTCCCTCCTGACCGGCCAGGAGCCGGACCAGCCTGCCCTGAACCAGGTTGGTGTCCTGGAACTCGTCCACCATGATGTACTGGTGCTTGAAGCTTAAGAACTCCCGGATCTCCTCGTTCTCCAGCAGGAGCCTCTCCAGCAGGAAGAGCAGATCGTCGTAGTCCACCAGAGAGTGGGACTCCTTGTATTGCCTGTAGAGCTCGGCTATTTTCTGCACCTCTTCTCCGTAGACCAGGAGGTGGGAGCAGTCCCTGGCCATGATCTCCTCCAGGGAGAGCTCCTTGTTGCGGCTCTTGCTGATCAGGGAGTACACGGTTCCCTTCTGGGGAAATCCCTTGCTCTTGCGGCCTATGGAATTGGCCTCCTTGACCTGCTTGACGATTTCCTCCGAGTCCCCCCGGTCCAGGATGGTGAACTCGTTCTTAAGCCCCAGGGCGGAGGCATAGCGGCGCAGGATCAGATTGGCGAAGGAGTGGAAGGTGCCTCCGGTCACTCCGTGCAGACCCTGTCCCAGTAGATGGCTGGCCCGGGTGAGCATTTCCCTGGCCGCCTTGCGAGTGAAGGTGAGCAGGAGTATGGACTGCGGGTCCACTCCCAGTCCGGCCAGATGGGCCAGACGGTAGACCACGGTCCTGGTCTTGCCGCTTCCCGCCCCGGCTATGACCAGAACCGGTCCCTGCAGGGTGGTAACCGCCTCCAGCTGGGAAGGGTTGAGATCGTTTTCCAGGTCGAAACGCATGGCTCCCCTAGGTGATCAAGGCGTTTTCCGGTTTGAGGAAGTAGTCCAGTATCTGGCCGCCCGCGCCGCGCACGCTGGACGGGCTGGAGCCGGCGCTGTCCGCGAAGAAGACGTCGTCTGCGGTATGGGTCCCGGTGCGCCCGAACTGTCCGAAGACAGAGCCGCGGTCCAGCTTGGCCTTCAGCTCGAATCCCCGCCGGGGAAGGCAGACTAGATCCGGCCGGTGGGGAAGGGAGCAGTCCGGATATAGCTCCTCTCCCCTGAAGATGCCCTCCAGGACCGGCTCACCCTCGTGTTGCAGCTCGGACAGAGCGGAGGCGATCTCCGGGCGCAGGCTCTCCGCCTCTGCCGGGGAAAGGCATCCGTGCCTGTAGCGGTCCCTGCGGTGCAGGTAGATGCGCCCCGGATCCAGAGCAAAAGCCTTGCTGGAGGGGCAGATTAAGGAAGCGTCCAGCTCGTGCTCCGGCTCTCCCCGCGTATGCAGAAGCCCGGCCTCCCGGAGACGGGCGTTTACATCCACCTCGGTGATCAGCTCGGCGAAGCCGTGATCCGCCAGGGCCAGGAGGCGCTTGGGCTCCGGCAGGTGGTGGTAGCGCTCCAGGATCTCGCAGATGAGACCGTCCAGATGGCGCACCACCTCCAGGCACTGAAAGTGCCAGGGATCCTCCTCGCGCAGGAGCGAAGGCAAGAAGAAGTGGCCCAGACGGTCCATCTCCGTGAGCACCAGCAGGAAGAGGTCGAAGGCCAGATCCGGCCACAAAAGGTCCAGGGCCCTGCGGCGGGAGTGCAGGGTGGAGTGCAGCTCGGAAAGCAGCCGGTCCGTGTCCTGTCGCCCCCTCCTGGTGTCCGCCTCCAGCTTGTATCCCTCGGAGGCCAGCCTGGAGGCCAGCACCCCGGGATATGCCGCCCGGGAAAGGTCCGCGGCTGGAAATCCGGAGATCATCATGCCGTGGATCCTCCAGGCGGGGTAGGTGTGAGGCACGTTAATGGACTTGCTGAATAGGTTCCTTCTGCCCAGCTCTTCAAAGACTGTCTCGCAGCGAATTTGCTGGGAATCCGTAAAGTGGATGCGGTAGGAGTAGGGGTCCATCTCGGTGAAGCCGAATATGCCGTGGGTTTGCGGCCCGGAAGCGGTGAAGAAGGAGGTCCAGTTCACCGGAGACATCTCCGGCAAGTCGGAGCGGAGGGGATGGCTGGAGGCCATCCGCAGCAGGCCGGAGAGGCCCTCCAGCTCGTAGCGTCGGGTCAGGTCCCGGACCAGGCTGTGGGGCAGGCCGTCCAGGCCCAGTATTATCAGGCGCTGTCGCTTCGGGCTGAGCATTGGAGCAAGATAACAGGAAAAGCCCGGATTGACCAGTGCTGGCCTGTAAGCCCAGTGCAGCGAATGTTGACTTGCAGTCCCATCGGGTCTAGTATTGCAGGCAAAGGATAGCCCGGGTGGCGGAACTTTGGTAGACGTAAGGGACTTAAAATCCCTTGGCTTTTTAGCCGTGCCGGTTCGAGTCCGGCCCCGGGCACTCGCTTTCTGGGAGAAAGGCTCCCGCAAGCCCTGTACTCCCATGGCCTTCAGCAGTTTGACTACCGTCTGGGGGGCCGGCGTAGCGGAGAACCTGATGCCCGATCCTTGCGGCGCTTGCCATCATAGAGCATCCCACCTATTCCAGGGGGATGCTCTTTTTTTTGTGTGCGCATGTAATATCTTCAGGCAATGAACGTTGGCCCGAGGAGGGAGTGGCTACATCACCCCCCTTTTCCGGGCCATGGCCATCATCTGATCCACCCCGCGAGACGGGGGCACGCGCTGCTTCTCCTCCGGCCTGGGCCTCAGCTTAATCACTTCTGTTGGGCATTGGGTGACGCAAAGACCACAGCCGATACAGCGGTCCAGATCCACCACAGCGTGGTCCACATCTTCCACGGAAATGGCCTCCATCTGGCAGATGTCGCTGCATGCCCCGCAAGCGGTGCACTCCTCCTGCCGCACCATCGCCTGGTAGTTGGAGAACACCATTTCCGCCGGCCTGGGATGCATGTTCAGAGCCCGCAGAACGCCGCAGCAATCCCCGCAGCAGTTGCACATGCCCGCCGGATTCTGGGCAGTGGCTGGCTGAGTGACCAGACCGGCGTTCCTGGACTCCCGCAGGATGTTCTCCGCCTCCTCCAGAGTTACCCGCCTTCCCATGTTGTTGTCCAGGTAGTACTGCCCCATGGAGCCGAACATGAAGCAGACCTCCATGGGCTTACCGCAGTCGGATTCCACAGTGGACTTCTGCTTGCGGCAGATACAGTCGGTCACCACAATCAGGTTCTTGCTCTTGAGGATTTCCCGGGCGTCGTCGTAGGAAGCAATCCCCTGATCCAGGTCTATGGACTCCTGCACCGGA
>CAYSPQ010000278.1:1092-3261 GCA_964432965.1 uncultured Desulfohalobiaceae bacterium | reverse complement strand
CCCTTGAGCAGCCCATAGGGATAGTTGCCCTCGATGCTAAGGCTGGCGCTTTTGATTCCGGCTTCTTCGCCGTGAAGAAAGTTCAGCAGCTTAACCTGGAAGCCGGAGTCCTCGGCCCATCGGGTATACATGCGAAGCAGCATGGAGGCCCAATCCTGGGCATCCGTCCCTCCAGCACCGGGGTGGATCTCCAAAATGGCGTTGTTTGCGTCTTGCTCCTCGGAAAGAAGGGTTTTGAGCTGAAGCTCATTCAGCTTTTGCTCCAGGGTGGAGATCTCCTCTTGCACTGCTTGCAGGGCTTCCTGGGTATTCTCCGATTCCGCAAGCTCCAGCCATTCTTCCAGATTGGCCTTGTGCTGCTGCAGGGATTCCAGCTCTTGGATCCACTCGTCCAAGCGCCCTTTTTCTTGAAGAACAGGGGTCAGCTTTTCCGGATCATTCCAGGCTTCCGGTCGGCTGAGAATGTCCTCGATCTCCCGGAGCCTGTCCTTAGCGCTCTCGGGGTCAAAGACGCCTCCAAAGGGTGTTGAACCTCTCTATCGATTCCTGCCCCTTTCGTTTGATGTCCGCGAGTTGCAGCATCTTTTGACTCATACTTTCTTGATCTTGTACTGAAGCTTTTCTTTGCTTATTAGACAGTAAAGTCCCAATAATACAGTTAAACTTGCGTAGATCCAGATAAGGAGCGGGCGATGCCTGCTATAAGGGGTTTGTTCCTCTATGGTTTGCACTTCGGATACAAAGGCAGCATCCTCATATAACGCGGTAGCCTGGCTGATTTGACCTCGCGGGGAAATTACACCGGAGATTCCGGTGTTCGTGGACCGGACCAGATATCGGTTTTGCTCCACCGCCCTGAGCACAGCTTGGTTCAGATGCTGTTTTGGTCCAGAGCTGCGGCCGAACCAGGCATCGTTGCTGATATTGATCAGGATGTTTGCTTCATTTTCCACTCTTTCTTGAACAATTCGGGGAAATATTATTTCATAGCATATCAAGGGACCCATGGCAAGATCATCGATTCGCAAGGGGTCCGGGCTTTGACCCGGAAAGAAGTCGCCCATCCCCGGAACGAGCTTGTCCAAAAAAGGGAGCCATTCCTGCATGGGAACGTACTCTCCGAAGGGCACCAGATGCATCTTGTCGTAGTAGGAAGATATCTCTCCTGCTTCGTTTAACAGGAAAGCCCTGTTATATAGCCGATATGATCCCTCGTGTTCGGTATAGGCCGGGGCCCCGGTAAGAATGGGAACTTGCCTCTTCTGTCCGAATTCGAGTACGCGATCCCTCAATTGGGATTGCTCCTGAAAAAAGAAGGGCATTGCGGTCTCCGGCCAAATGAGGATATCCGCCTCATCCTCGCGCAATGCCTCGCGGCTGAGATCTATATATTTGCTTACAGTATGATTCTGGAAATCTTCGTCCCATTTGCGGCTTTGATCAATGTTTCCCTGCACTACTCCTATCCGGTGATAAGGGCCTTCCGGCAGAGGCTGCTGCCAATGCGCCACCCCCAGAGTAAGCAGGATTGCCGCAGTTATTGCAGCTGGCAGGAAGGCAGCTTTGTGTTTAGGGGTCCACAACAGCCAAGTGGTGATGGCAACCAAGGCCCCGGAGAGGGCAAAGGCACCGATATATTGCGTTGCCTGAATAGCAGGGGGCCAGGAGCTGAAAGCCTGGGCCAGGCTGATCCAGGGAAATCCGGTCAGCATGTGGGAGCGGGCCAGCTCCAGAACAGTCCAGAGCAATCCGGCAAAGAGTCCCAGAAAAGACCAGTGCATTCTACTTCTTGCCCTGGTCATGGCCATAGTGAAAAGACCGGTGTATATTCCGAAATAAGCCCCGAGGAGCAGCGGGATGGGCGCGGCAAGGACCCAGGGCATAGGCCCGTAGTAGTGAACAGGCACAGCCACCCAGTACAGACAGGCTGAGTAAGCAATCAGCCCGCACAGCCAACCCGTGCGGAAGGAGTCTTTGAGGCCCTCGGCCCGCAGGGATAGGCCGATCAAAGCAGCGGGCAACAGCAGAACCAGCAAAGGGAACTGGTATACTGGATTGGCGAATCCAAACCAGGCTCCCAGGAGGGCCAGCAAATAAAGCATAGTAGGCTCTGGTTATTTGTTTTCCGTATAGCAGGGAGAGATAAGGACGGAAATGACTTGCTTGCTG
>CAYSPQ010000278.1:0-1082 GCA_964432965.1 uncultured Desulfohalobiaceae bacterium | reverse complement strand
GTCGGCTTCCTTGATCTGAAAGTTATAGTCGCCTATTACGAATTCCTCTTGGGAAGAGGGTATCCTGCCGGCCACCTCGATCAGATATCCCCCCAGCGTTTCCACGAATTCGGATTGCAGCTGTATTTGCAATTGCTCGGCCAGCTCGGTGAGAAGCAGACGGCCGGATACCACACAGGTCCCGTCTTCCTGAAAAGCGATCTCTTCCGGCTTGGGCGGGTCATATTCGTCCTCGATCTCTCCCACAATCTCCTCCAGGACATCCTCCAGGGTTATCAGCCCGGAGGTTCCTCCATACTCGTCCAGAGCGATGGCCATGTGCATCTTTTTGTGCTGAAAATCCAGGAGCATGCTCTTAACGCTCTTGGTTTCCGGCACTTCCAAGGGAGGACGCATCAGATCACCGAGAGGAGTGCTGGAGCCGTCGTGTTCCAAAAGGACGGGCAAGATGTCCTTGGCATGGATAACGCCGATAATGTGGTCCTTGTTGCTTCGAAAAACCGGAATGCGGGAATGTCCACTTTGGATTATCATCCGGGCAACATCCTGGATGGAGGAGCTCTCCTCCAAGCAGTCAATATCCGTGCGTGGAACCAGACAATCCTTGATTTGACGATTTTCCAGCTTCAAAACGTTGAGCAGGACGCTTCCCACATCATAACCTATTTCGCCGTCCTTTTCCGCTTCATAGATGACTTCTTCTATGGGATTCCCGTTCCGGGAAGTGAAAAAGTCGCGAATGGACTTCAATAAATTGGAATCGCTGCTTTTCTCCACTGCCCGATTCCTCCTGATTTGATAACTAGCGTCTCCAAGTCAGTCCTCCTGCAACGTCAGTGAGGCCATGACCTTGGCGTCGGCGATCATATTGCGGATAGAGGTGCATTCATTGGGCTGGTGAGCGTTGCCCAGCAATGTAGCCCACACTGCCGCAGGGAAGCCCGCCTTCCTGGGAAAGGCGGCCACTGTGGCCCCTCCTATGCCCTGAGGGGAAGGAGAGTTTTGATACACAGACCGGATGCAGTCCAGGAGCTTGCTGACGAAAGGATGGGTTGTTTCCGTTTGGGAGGAGGACTCGCTGT
>CAYSPQ010000277.1:0-3267 GCA_964432965.1 uncultured Desulfohalobiaceae bacterium | reverse complement strand
TTGTTACTCCAGGAGATGCTTCTGTTAGGCCGTAAGTTATCAGTACATTACATCACATATCATCGATCACTGATTTCATAGTTTCTACTGGACAACTAGAACCAGCCATTATACCGGTTCTGAGACTGCTAGTATCGTAGTCCTCTTCTTTTAGTACCTCTAACTGTCTGATGAACATCGTAGGTACCCCGTGTATCATAGTAGCTTCTTCTTTATCTACGAGTTCTAGGGCTTTATGAGGCTCGAACTCGACCAATGGTATCATCGTGCCTCCAAATACTGTCATCAAAGTGATGCTCATCACGTTTCCGAAACAGTGCGTGAATGGAACAGGTATGACTAATTTATCATCCTCAGTGGTCTCAAGTATCTCTCCCTGGTCGTGTGCGTTCTTGACTATCTGGTAGTGGGACAGCATCACACCTTTTGGTTTACCGGTGGTGCCCGAAGTGTAAAGGATGAATGTGACATCATCGGGTTCTGTTCCTTCTTTCCTTTCAAGGTATGCATCATCTTCTCTCCAATCTTTACCCTTCTCATATGCTTCATCGAAAGTAATGGACTCGAATTCGTCGCTTTCCCCGTCGATCATGACCAAAGTTTCTAACTTGTTTAGCTCGCTCTTTTTATCTTCCAATACATCAAGGAAGTTATATTTACCGTATTCATCAGTAGTGATCACTGCTTTTGTATCGGAATCGTTGAACATGTATTCGATCTCTCCTCCTTTGTACCATGGATCTGTTGGAACCACGACAGCTCCTATTTTGGGAATAGCGAACCAAGCGACTATCCATTCTGGGAGATTAGGCAGATATATAGCTACCTTGTCGTCTCTTCCTATCCCTTTTTTCATAAGGAAGTTAGCCAATCTCTCGGCTTTTTCATTGAGCTCCTCATAGGTTATACGCCTATCTTCAAAAATAATAGCCTCTTCATCTGGGTGTTCTTCAGCCTTATCTTGTAGTAATTGACCTATCGTTGTTTTCATGGTTTTACACCTCTTGAACTGGCAATAAAAATAAGAGATATAAGTGTTATGATTTAATATATAATTTTAAAGACAATTATATTTTCCTAGATATAACAATATATCCTGTATGACCCAGCATATCATAGGAAGGTCTGACCGCACCTTCTCTCACGACTATATCTCTTTCAAGGTTTTCAAATGTCTTGATATCTATGTAGTTTCTTTTTTTAAGTTCAAAAGTTATCTTTTCGAGTTGGTTCACTGTGGGAACGTAAGATGCGAAAAACCCTCCAAGTTTAATGGAATCTTCTGCCGTATCTAGACCTTCCCAGGGCTCGGGTATATCAAGGAAAAATAGATCGGCATCTTTTTCATCTATATTTTCAGTTATATCTCCTTTCTTTATGGTGGTAACATCATCTAGTCCTATCTTCCTCAAGTTATTTTGAGCCTTTTTGATCGACTTATCTCTTAATTCATAAGTGGTTATCTTACCTTCTGGTCTTACCATCTGTGAAAGAACGGCGGTCATGGCACCAGATCCTGCACCTCCTTCTATGACTTTTTTCCCACTGCTGAGATCGCAATAAGTCGCGATAAGACCTCCTATCCTAGGTAGTATTATCTGGGCACCCCTATCGAAAAGATCCGGTATGTCTTTCAAAGAAGGCTTCAAAAGTGTATAAACCTCTTTGCCCAGGTCAATTTTTTCACCCCATTCCGATCCTATGAACTTTTCAGTGTTGACTATACCTACACCTGAAATCTTTTTGGTCTCACCATCGACTTCACAAAGATGTTTGTCGTCTTTTGACCATAACATGACGGTATCTCTTTCCTCGATCATAACAAATCAACTCTTCATCTCATAACTCAGTGAACATAAGATATTTAATCTTGTGTAAAGCTAGATCAAGTGAACTGATCAGAGTGCGAAAACCATTTTAAAAGGTAAACCATACCGTGAAATATATGGAAGGTCTAGAAACTATCAGAAGTTTCAGAGAAGATTTTTATTCTTTGGTCTCGCAGATACCAGAAGGTAGTATAACTACCTATGGTGCCCTTGCTGATGCTCTAGGAGATGATATAGCCGCTAGGGCTGTAGGTACGATGTTGAATCAGAACCCGAATCCTATCGAAGTCCCCTGCCACCGAGTTGTTCGATCCAGTGGGAAGATCGGCGGTTACGCCTCTGGGCAGGATAAAAAGAAGGAACTTCTGATAAGAGAAGGCTTGGACATAAAAAATGAAAAGATAACTGATTTCAAGGAAAATCTTTTCGAAGACTTCCGATCAGACAGACCCCTCGAAAAACTGAGACTCATTCAAAAAAATATCCGGGACGAAGTGGTCATCGATCATAGCAACGGTGACTTTCGGGTCATCGCTGGAGTCGATGTTTCTTATTCACATCCTAAGGCTTATGCTTCTCTATCTCTTTGGGATCGAACTGAACTTAAAGACGTTTTCATCTCAGAAACGAAGATGACCTTTCCGTATATACCTACATATTTGGCGTTCAGAGAACTGCCATGTATGCTCGAAGTATTGGAGAAGTCAAAACCCAGACCGGATGTTATACTTGTGGACGGTAACGGAGTGATGCATCCTGAGAGGATCGGATTAGCTTCACATCTGGGAGTCGAGACCAACATACCAACCATCGGAGTTGCTAAAAGCCAATTGTGCGGTAAAGTGGTTGAAGATGTCAACCAGACTAACAGGTCATCTGAGATCATAGAGGATGGCGAATTGTTAGGATATGCGGTTTTACAGGGCAATAGGGCAAAAAATCCTATATACGTCTCTCCCGGTCACCTAATCGGATACGAAAAAGCCATCGAGATCGTGAGAGATCACTGCACTCATAAAGTTCCAGAACCTATCAGAAAAGCACATATCGAGGCTAAAAAAAGGAGGAAAAAAGATGGATAAAATACCGTTGTTCTTTCATGAAAAATATGGAGAGTACAGTTTTGGAAAATTTCATCCGTTCGATCCTAACAGATTTCCACGTTTCGTAAAAGAGATCAAAAATGAAGACCGGATGATCTCTGAAGTTGAGATAATGGAAGCTCCTTTAGCTAATAACGATATACTGGAAACCGTACATGATATAGAATATATAGAAGAGGTCGCTCAAAAAGAAAAGACCGGTGGATCGCTTACGATGGATACACCAGTCAAGAAAGGTTCAACAGATGCTGCTAGAAGGATTGTCGGGGGTAGCCTTCATGCGGCTAAGATGATCGGAGAGAAGGGATGTGCCATTATTGTAGGCGGTGTGCAGC